>CAITUF010000272.1 GCA_903895475.1 uncultured Opitutia bacterium
ACGAACACGGCAACCGGTGGCCTGCGCAAGGACCTCTCGCTCTTCACCGAAACCTGGGATTGGGCCAACGTCCTCGACTCCGGTCGCCAGGGCAAGATGCCGCTCTTCCGCCTCAAGCCGGCGAAGCTCCCGCGCAATGGTGGGGATCCGGATTACGACCTCGCGTTCCTACGTCCGCTGCCCGACGCACAGATGCCTGGCGGAATCGGAAATCGCCGTCGTCATGCACTGATGTATTGGTGGTCCGATTACGGTTCACTCGGGGGTACCTCGGCGGGCGTGGCGTCCGACGGCGGTACGAACTTCGGGGGCTACGCGGCCCTCTCGTCCTTCCCGCCGATTCGCAGCTGGGCCTACCTCACCGACTTCTGCCTGCACTATCGCAAATACGTCACGAACCCAGATTCGCAGTTGGCGGGTGTCACCACGATGCTCCCGCCCCAGCCCGAGGTGGTGACCAACGCGGGAGGCCTGTATAGCTATTACGAGCGTATCCATCGTCACCCCCTCATTGCCCGTATTCAGTATGTCTTCGCCTCGTCGGCCTCGGGTTCCAGTGCAGCTTTCATTGCGCAGCCTGTCGTCACGCTCTGGAATCCCTTCAACGTCCGTCTCACCGTTCCCAGTTTTAACGCCTACTGTAAGTGGCAGTCCCTACCGATTTACATCAACTGCAGTGACGGCGCCGGCTTCGGCGTTACGCAGCACGTGGGCTCCTATTTTCCTGGCGGCGTGACGCTCCGCATCGGCGGTGGTTCGGATATCACCTTAGACCCCGGCCAGACGCGCGTCTTCGCGATGAATGAGGGCGTTCTGACGAACATCCCGATGGGCGGCGGAGGCACTTACAACCTTACCCCGGGCTATGTCGCTAGCGGCCGCTCCGGTTGGCAGATGACCTTGCCAGGAACGCCGTCGGGCGCCGGGTCCCTCCGTTATCAGTTGGTCAAGAACATCGATAACACGACCGTCGCCCGCGATGGTATCTACTACGACTTCTACCCGGCTAATTATAGATATTCTCCGGTGCGCTTCAGTTTCGTCGGTACGAGCACCGCCCAGTTCCAGCAGCTCTACGGCCTGGATGCGCCGTATCCCTTCCAGCAGACCATCGCGGATGCGGCGGCGGCCCCGCGCGCGTTCGGGACCTTCGCCTTCGGCCTGCGTCTCTCCAATGACGGCGTCTCGCAATACAATAGCCGTACCGGGGTGAAGACCGTTTCGAAGGGCTTCCTGCAGGCCTCGCCCTTTACGACCTATACGGAGATCGGTCTGAAGTCCGCTGGAGTCCTCACAGCCTTCCCGTATGCTTCCGCCAACGTCGCCGATAGCAGCACCATTTCGATGGTGGGCCAGTATGGGGAAGGGGTCGGCGGCTTCTATTCTTCGGCGAACAGTGGTGTGCAGTATGCGGGCGCGATGAATCCAGCGAATGCGCCGTATGACCTCTACTTCCTGCCGATGACGGGCTTCGCGGACCTCAACGGCCCGCAGTCAGACCCCACCAGTAATTACGGCGGCTTCATCCTGACCGGCTTGGATCCCACGACTGGTCTGCAGCGCGCTGCTGTGGCCGAACTGCCGGTCAAGCCCGTGCAGTCGATTCCGGGACTTCAGGGGTGCGATATCCGTGCGACCAACCCCGCTCCGCCGTTCCACTATGGACTTATCGGTAATGCGGATGCCTCGCCGATTCTGCCGCCGGACGACGCTGTCGGCCGCTGGATTGATATGGCGGGTAACCTACGTAGTCGCGATGAGATTCACCAAGCCTTCCTGCAGCACGACGACAGCTACTGCCTTAATCACATCCTCTTCGACGATTGGTTCTTCTCCTCGCTGGCTCCCTTGCCCGCGGATTGGGCCTCGCTGCGTCCGTCCCAGGGCAGCGAGCACGTCTGGAATACAGCGGTCATGACCAGTATGAAGAATAACTGGACCTCTTTTGCCGCGGGCACGACGACCTTGCCGAACTCGTGGTTCTTGCCGAATGCGAACGCTGCACTCTTTGACCTCGCGGTGACCGGCACGAGCGGTTTCTCGGGCGTCCCAGCGCAGCCCGTCGCCTACCAGCGCGTGGCGGCGACCTTGCGTGTCCCTGGTCAGTTCAACGTGAACAGTACCTCGGTTGTCGCTTGGCGCGCTTTACTCGGCAACCTCCGTTCGACCTCGGTGCCGTACATCAAGCCCGGCAATAGCACGGTGAGCGTCGCCACGGCCGTCAATAACCCTCTGGCCCGTATGTCGATTGCCCACGAAGGCCCCGTGACCTCCGGCGGTTCTTCCGGTGCCGTACTGGGTTTTGCCGCGCTCACCGATGCGCAGCTCGAGAAGCTCGCCGTCGAAATCGTGAAGCAGGTCAAGGTCCGCGGCCCGTTCCTCTCGCTCTCGGAATTCGTGAATCGTCAGCTAGCGACCCCGCAGCCGGGTAATCCCTTGGACCCGACATTGAGTGGGGCGTTGGGTACCGCCCTGAAGGCACTGGAGAATATCAGCAGCCTTAACCCAGCGGTGAATGCGAAGAACCTTGGCAAGATCACGAGTAAGGTCGGCGATTTTGGTGGGTTAGATCAGCAGCTCCCGCTCGGTGACTGGACGAGCTCTGGTGCTGGGTCGAAGGGTGATTACCTTCACCCCAAGGCCGCGGAAGGCTCGTCCACCTTTGGTTTCCCTGGCTGGCCCCGTCAGGCTGACCTCCTCGACCGCCTCTCGCCGGTCATCAGCGTCCGCGATGAAACCTTCGTCGTCCGTGCCATGGGAACTTCGCCGCTCGTCAATGGTTCGACGGCTAAGGTGTGGTGCGAGGCGGTCTATCAGCGTATTCCCGATTACGTGGACGCTACCGTCCCGGCGCATGAAGCCCCGTTGGTCGATGTCACTTTACCGACCTCTTCGAATAACCGTCGCGTCAACGCTATCCTCGGCCGGAGGGTGCGCCTCGTCTCCTTCCGTTGGCTCGCTCCTAAAGACCTATGATCCGCCCCTTTGCTTTTCTCCTGACTTGCTTGGCCGCGGTCGTCTCGGCTCAGGAAGGTTCGTCCGCCCGTTCGCTCCGTCTGCTCTACGTGCAGGCCCCTGACGATGCCCCCGCCAGCGTATTTCTCGTGGTTGGGAAGGAAATTAAAGAAGTCGATTTACCACGTCTCTCGATATCGACTAAACGCTTGGCGCTCCCGGCGGGAATCGTGCGG
>CAITUF010000273.1 GCA_903895475.1 uncultured Opitutia bacterium
AACGCAACCTGCTGCAGCCTCCCGCGGGCACTACCGGCGTCGAACTAACCCGTTACGACCCTTATGAGCGCTGACGGCGGGGCTTCCGGCTTGCCCGTCGGCCAAGACGATAAAGACTGTCACTAGTCCCACACCTCCCCTGCCTTTCCCAACCGCTAACCGCTTCCACCTTTCTATATGCGCACCCTCTCGACGCTTACCCTCCTCGCCGCCGCCACCGTCGCCCTGCACGGCGCTGGCTTCACCGACATTCATCCGGCGGCCAGCCCGAGCAATAGCACTTGGACCAACGGCGTGTCCTCCGACGGCTTGGTCTCAGTCGGTCGCTCCAACATCGGCGGGGGCGCCAAGGCCTACAAGATTATCGGTGGCACCTACACGCAGCTAAACAACCTTTCCGGGGGCTCCGGCTCCTGGGCCACCGCCGCTTCGTCCACCGGCTCACTGATCGTCGGCACCTCCATCGACTTCAACGGAGCCGAGCAGGCCGTCTCCTGGACCGGCACGACCGCCACGCAACTGGACTCTCTTCTAACTCCATTGTTCCTGCTCTCGAGCGCCCGCGGTGTCTCCGCCAACGGCGGCACAATCGTCGGCAGCGGGTTTGGTTCCACCAGCGGATTATACGAGGCCTTCTACTTCCAAAATGCCACCCTCACGAGTTTAGCGGGCGCCTTCGGTGGCGCACCCTACTCCACTTGGTCGGCCGTTTATTCCTTTGCCAACGGTGTCTCGGCCGATGGCAACTTGGTGGTCGGCACGGTGGCCGATAGCGATCTCAGCTCGGCCCAAAATTATGCATTAGGCTTCGTCTATAAAATTAGCACGAGTACGCTGACGACCGTTGACGCCGCCGCGAATGTCCCGGCATTCGCTAACGCCGGCCTGTCGCTCACCCAGCTGACGGCAATCTCGGGCGACGGCGCCGTCGCCGTGGGGATGGCTTTTTTGAATGTCTCACTCAGCGATGCGCAGGCTTTCAAGCACACCCTTGCCGGGGCAGGTAGCACGACGGCCCTCGGCAATCTCGGCGGGTGGTCGATTGCCCGAGCCATCAACCACGACGGCTCGGTGATCGTCGGTCAGAGCCAGAATAGCTCTGGCCAATCGGAAGCCTTCGTCCATCAGTCCGGCGTGATGACCGGCCTCGGCTTCCTCGGCACAGGCGATGAATCCGACGCCACCGGCGTCTCCGCCGACGGACAGGTTATCGTGGGCTACTCGCGCATCACTTCCGGCGGCGCCTTCCGCCACGCCTTCGTGTATGCGAACCAGACGATGCTCGATGCCGACGAGTGGCTCCGCTCCCTCAACGGTCCAAGCAGCCTCCTCGCGATGACGACTAGCCTAAATTCGCAGCCCCTCGAAGGCGCCCACCATCGTCCGCTGATGTCCTACGACAACATGGGTAAGCAGAGCCAAGTCTGGGCCACCGGCGATTTCGGCACGGCCTCCCGCCAGTCCGATCGCCACATGACCTCCGGTGAGATCGGCGTGAGCCAGACGTACGGCGACTTCGTCCTCGGTGTCGCCGCAGGCCATGCCTCGCTCAACCAGGACCTGCTCTTCGGCGGCAACGCCCATATTTCCGGCAACTATCTCCTCGCGGAAGCCGACTACCGCCTTCCTGACCGGGAAAGCATCGTGTCGCTCGTCCTCGTTCACGGCAACTACGACGCCGATACCACACGCGGCTACGTGACCGGCAGCGGCAATGACACTTCCACCGGCAGCACCGGGCTGAAGACCTCCAGCGCCCGCCTTCGCTTCGACGGACCGGCCCAACAGTTCACGGGTAGTTTCTCGGCCACGCCCTTCATCTCATACACCGCCACCCGCACGACCGCCGACGCCTATGCGGAAACCGGTGGCTCGTTCCCGGCCAGCTTCGGCGCTCAGGAACACACCGCGCAGGAAGGCCGCCTCGGCGTCACGGCGAAATACGTCGCCTCGCCCAGCACCACCCTGCTCTTCACCGCCGAGTGGATCCACCGCTTCGACGGCGCCGGCGACGGCCTCACCGCCACCAGCTCCACGATGGGTACGCTGACCGCCGCAGGCATCGCACCGACCGCCGACCAGGCCCGCTTCGGCTTCGACATCGAT
>CAITUF010000274.1 GCA_903895475.1 uncultured Opitutia bacterium
ATAGAGCCGTCCGTGCAAAGCTATTGCGGCCTGTGGCGGATATTCCATCTTGGGGTCACCCCATTCTTATGCGTCTCCTTTGTATCCTTTTGGCTGCCTGTCTCAGCCCGTTCATACCCCTCCAGGCGGAAGACTTCTCCGCTTGGTCTGGCCGCGGTAGCGTCTGGCTGCTGACCGATAAGGACGGCGCCGACCTCTCGGCGACGGCGGTGGTGAAGGAGTTTCCGGTGGTCCTGCGTCTGCATGGCGACACGTTTCCGTTCGCGTCGGCCCAAGCCGATGGCGCTGACCTGCGGGTGACGGATGCATCGGGTCGCTCGTTGGCGCTGGAAATCGAGTCCTGGGACAAGGCTGCCGGCGAGGCTGTCGTCTGGGTGCGCGTCCCGGAGATCCGCGGGGCGACGCGTCAGGAACTCAAGTTGCACTGGGGCAACCCACAGGCCAAGGCCGTCTCCGATGGCTCCAAGGTGTTCTCGCGTGATAACGGTTACCTCAGCGTTTGGCACATGGGCCAAGAGGTGAAGGATGCGGTCGGTACGTTGCCGTCCAAGGTCGTCGGGACCAAACCCATCGAAGGCCTCATCGGCGGGGCTCGCTCCTTCGCCGGCAAGGAAGGCGTCTTCAGTGGCGACAAAATCACGGGTTATCCGACGGACGCCTCCAGCCACACGACCTCGGCTTGGATCAAGCCCACGCGGAGCAATTCGACCATCATCGCTTGGGGCAACGAGGCCGGCGGCCGCGGCAGCAAGGTGCGTTTTCAACTCCGCGCCCCGCAGCACCTGCATGTGGACAGCAATTTCTCCGACGTCGACGGGCCGTCGAACCTCACCCCCGACGAGTGGCATTACGTCACGCATACCTACGATAAGAACGACGGCCGCCTTTACCTGGACGGCAAACTGGACGGTAAGGCCAGTCCAACGCTCAACATCAAGTCGCCCGCCCGCCTCTGGATTGGCGGTTGGTACGATGTCTATAGCTACGAAGGCGACATGGATGAAGTGCGGGTCGCGTCGGTCGCACGTTCGCCGGAGTGGATTAAACTCGAGTATGCCAACCAAGCGCCGAACCAGTGCTTGGTCGGGCACGTCGTCACGCGAGGTGGCGAGGTGACGCTCACCGCGGACCGCTTGGTGCTGAATCAAGGTGAAGCCGTGACCTACAAGGCCAATCTACCGGGAGCCTTATCGGTCAGCTGGATTGGCGCACAAGGTCAACTCATCGCCGGCCGGATGGGCTTCAGTGAGGCCGTGGACTTGTTGCCCCCCGGGAAACAGGAATTTCGTGGGACGTGCCGCTTCTCGGCTGTCATGCCACAAGGCGTCATCCAGAAATCCGTCGAGGTAACTTGGAAGCGCGTCTTCCCCGAGCCGGTCCTGAAACTGAACGCGGTCAAGACATGGGACGGACGGACCGAGCTCCGCCTTAAGCTGGATGTCGTTAACGGTGAGCAGTTGAAAGCCCTGAAGGATGGCAAACGCACCTACCGTTGGGAGATTAGCGGTGCGCCGGTCATCTCGGAGGTCGATGGCGATACGCTGATTCTTAAGCGTGCGATGGGCGCAGGTCGTTTAGTTATCTTGGCGGTCTTCGGCTCCCAGCGGGCAGGCGGAGAGCAGGTCGGCGCAGAAATTCAGGTCGCTGAGCAACCGCTGGATCCTTGGGTCGCTCGTCCCGAGCCGGCCGAAGAGTTGCCGATGGATGGTCAATTCTATGCCCGCGAAGGCGATGGCTTGGGCAAACTCTATTGTAAGGGTAGCTTAGCTACGACGGCGCAGAAGGTGACCCTCAAGCTCTATGCCGACGATAAGCTCGTCGCTGAAGCCACGCAGGCCCCGCAGGAAGGGAAGGGCTACCGCTTCGTGCAGGTGCTCAAGGCTGGCCTCATCCGCTACCGTGTGGAACTTTTCGCTGACGATAAGCCCGTGCACGCGGCAGCTGACCTGGTCTGTGGCGACGCCTTCATTATCCAAGGACAGTCCAACGCGGTCGCTAATGACTTCGGAAAGGAAAATCCCCTTCAGCCCAACCCGTGGGTGCGAACCTTCGGTGCGACGGATGGTAGCCCTAATGGTTCTCGTCAGAAGGTATGGGGTTCCGCGGAAGCCCGAGCGCGTGGTGGCCGTTTGGAAATCGGTTTCTGGGGCATGGAACTCGGCCGCCGTCTGGTCGAGTCGCAGCAGATTCCCATCTGTCTAGTCAACGGGGCCGTTGGCGGTACCCGCATCGATACGCACCAACGGGACGCCGCTGACCCGACGAACGCGGCCACCATCTACGGACGGTTACTTTGGCGTGTACGCGCTGCCGGTCTCGACTACGGGATCCGTGGTATCCTTTGGCATCAAGGTGAGAATGACCAAGGCGCCGATGGTCCCGATGGCACCTTTGGGTTCGTGCACTACCGAAAATACTTCGACCAGATGGCTGGTTCGTGGCGCCAGGATTACCCGAATGCCCAGCGCCTCAACCTCTTCCAGATTTGGCCGAAGTCTTGCTCCATGGGTGTTAATGGTTCGGATAATTACCTCCGCGAAGAGCAACGAAAGCTCAAGTCCGCTTACGCGTACCTCGACGTCATGCCCACGCTGGGCATCCGTCCACCGGGCGGTTGTCACTTCCCGGCCGCGGGCTACGCCGAGTTTGCCCGCCTTCTGACGCCGCTCATCGAGCGCGACCATTATGGCGTGAAGAACGCCCAGACCGTCTCCGCCCCGAATATTCTTTCGGTGCAACGCGTCGGGGAAAAACAGGACACTGTCGTCCTGACCTTTGACCAGCCCGTCGTGTGGCGTGACGATTTAGCCTCGGAGTTTTCGTTTGAGAATAGTCGTGGATTCGCGCCCCCGCCTCTCTCGGTCAAGGTCGTGGGAGGTTCCGCACAGGGCTCAACCTTGACCCTCAGGCTGAGCGAAAGCCTGCCGGTCGGATGCTTTGTTAGTTACCTCGACAGCAAGAATTGGAGCCAGGACCGCTTGGTGATGGGTGCGAACGGACTCCCCGCGCTGACCTTCCGGTCCGTGCCTATCCGATGACCCTGAAGCGTATTCTGTTAGCCTTGGTGGTCGCTTCGGTCGCCTTATCTGCGGCCGACGAGGCCCCGGTGAAAGCCCGCGTCACGCCGAAGGCTATCGAGCTGCCTGCTTTCGATCTTAACCATCCCCCGCGCAAGTATAGCGAGCGCGTGTTGGCTGGGTGGAACGTCTTTGTAGAGAAGCAGCTGCTAGATGAAGACCCGGCGACGGCCCAGAAGGCCATCGCCAAACTTGAGGCCAAACTGGGCGAGGCCGCCAAGGCTTTACCGGCTCCGGCGGTCAAGGCGCTCCGGGAGGTCCGGATCTTTCTACTCTACGGACCTAAGGCCACCGGTGGCGGGCGCAGCTCGAGTTTCCAGTATTTCCGATCGGGTGCGCCGAAGTATACGCCCTACCTCGATGAGCGGATGTCGAACAGCGTCCTCATCTTCAGTGCCTATAATTATAATTACCTTGATCCGCTTTGGTCGGTAAAAGGCCTTGTGCATGAACTCGCCCATGCGTGGCACTTCTTGCACTGGAAAGAGAAGGAGCCGGGTATCTATGATGCCTGGGCTGCCGCTATGAAGGCCGGCCTCTATAAGAGTGACGTCGCCGCCGACGCGAAGAACATTACGACCCTTCGCTACGCTGCGCAGAACCAGCTCGAGTATTTCGCCGAACTTTCGGCCATGTATTTTGTCGGCTGTAACTACCCGCCTGCGAATCGGGCCGAACTCAAGGCCTACGATCTCGTCGGGTATGATATGATTGAGCGCTATTGGGGCGTCGGGCAGGCTTTGCCGGCTGCGAGTGCTCTGCCGCCGCGCTAGCCTAGCGGTTGATTGGCACGAAGTATTCGAAGTAGCCAATCATCATCTCGTCGTAAGTTTGCGGGCCCCAGCGCACCAGCTTGGTGGGATCTGGGTTGGACTTATTATCGGCGCTATTATCAAAGACCGCGGTAATGCGGACCGTGCTCCCGCGGGG
>CAITUF010000275.1 GCA_903895475.1 uncultured Opitutia bacterium
CAAAAGCGTCATCCCGGCCATCATCATCCACTGCCTTTATAACTACTTTATGATCTTCCTCATCCCGGCGCATCACGTGGTCCGTTGAGCTGACCACCCCACCGTGTCTTTCGAAATACAAATTGTAATCCACGTGATCATGGGCGGCGTCGTCGCCATGATCGCCGACAACCGTGGGCGTAATCCGTTCGGGTGGTTCATCTTTGGCACGATGTGCTGCTACGGGATACCCGCGATCATCCAACTCTACTCCTCGCCGAATCTCCGGGAAATCGAGGCGAAGGAGATCAAAAATAACGAAGACAAGCGACGCCTGATGGAACAGCTCCAACAGACGCAGCTCAAGCTCCAGGTCTTCCAACGCATCACGAACGAACGTATCGACCACCATGATGGCGTCCTCGGACTCGACACCAAGGCGGGCGTGCCGCCGCAGGTCGCTTTGCCTGGGGCGACGCCGCATCAGTTGGCCCCGCCTCCCTTGCCCGCCGCCCAGCCGGCCCAACCTGCGCCGGCGATCTGGCATTATGCCATCGGTGACATCCAGCAAGGACCGGTGAACGCCGCCCAACTCGTCGACCTGCTCTCGGCCCGCACCCTCACCCGCGACACCTTAGTCTGGAACCAGGAGATGCCCGGATGGTTACCAATGAAGGATACGCCGGAATTCCGTAATTACCACTGATCATGCAATTCGAAAACACCTATCGACTCGAGGGCTTGATTCAAGCCCCCCTCCCACCTGGGCCCGAGGGACGCGTTGTGATCGAGAGATTGACCGCGGACTTCAACCGCAACGGCCTGCGCCTCACGTCGCTCTTCGATGATTCCCAGTTCACGCTGACGGCCGAAAACGTCACCCGTGACACCGAGGAGGTCCACCCGCTGGAGGTGGACCTGATGGTGCACCATGCCTTGGAGAAGCTGCTCGCGGCCTACCCTGCCGAACTACGCATGCAGGTCTTCTCGACCTTACGTAGTCGCGAGTATCGTCCCAGCCTCGAAGTGCAGTCCGTCTACCTCGTCATCTACCCCGGGCAGGTAAAGGTCGAGCGACGAGAGGTCGCCGCGGAAGTGGAGCCTCGCCCCGCTCCTTTGAGCGTGAAGAATCAATTCGCTTATATCGCGGCGGCGGTCGGCATCCTGGCTCTCCTTGGCTGGGCCTCGACGAGTTTGGTCGAATACCGCGACCTCGGGGAAAAGAAGCTGTCCACCATTCGAGGCACCCGGCTCGAGGACCTTCGGGTCGATGACAAATCGATCCATGACTTTGTTCGCGTCGTCGACGTCGACCTCGAGAAGCCTCCGGCATCGTTCATCGTCCTGACCTTGCGCAAAGGATCCAAGTGGCCGGATAACGTGACCCCGCTTCCGCCCGATAGTAAGGGCTACACGCCCGCCTACCGTGCGGCCTTCCGCGCCGCCATCGAAGAACGGGAGTTGACGGTCGTCCTGCGAGATGACCAAGGCGTCCAGACTATCAGCAAGGTTTCCCTCCGGGAATTCTTCGTGGACGACAAACAGGAGATAACTGTCCGGATACCTTTCGGCACGAAGGTCGTGCGCGACCTGATCCTGCGGCCGTAATCGAGAGACGACTGCCA
>CAITUF010000276.1 GCA_903895475.1 uncultured Opitutia bacterium
TAGGAGCCGGGGCTGATACTGCTGACCGTCCGGCGGGCGCCTTCGGTGGCATTGAGCACTGCGCCGGGGAAGCCCCAGCTGATGCCATTACCGTCCGCACCGGAGGTGAGGAAGGTCTGGCCGGCCAAGTCTTCCTGTTGTCCCCAGGCATTGACGAGGCCCTTCGAGTGCACCTCGAGGCGTTCGCTTTCCGGGTCGTAGGCGAAGGCCGCACCGGAGTTCGCGCGGATCAAGCCCCATGGGGTTTCGATATGGGAGTGGATGTAGATGGTCTGGTGGAAATAGAGGCGACCATCGACGCCCCAATGGAGCGAGTGGATGATGTGGTGGGTGTCCTCGGTGCCAAAGCCGCTGAAGACAATCCGACGATCGCTCAGTAAGCCATCTTCGCCAGGCTTAGTCAGGTGTAGCAGTTCGGTGCTGGCACCCACGAAGCAGCCCCCGCGGTTATCGGGAGCCACGCCCGCTGGGATGAGTAGCTTGTCGGCGATGATCCGCGAGGATTCCGCTACGCCGTCCTTGTTCTTATCTTCGAGGAGGATGATCTTGTCGTTGCCAGTCGAGGGACCGAACTTCGAGGCATTGTTTTCCATCTGCGCGCCGAGGTCATCAGGATTCACCTGCGGGTACGTGTTCGACGTCGCGACCCAGAGGCGGCCGAGGGTGTCCCAGTTCATGTGGACCGGCTTTTCGAGTAACGGGTTTTCGGCGAAGAGCGTGATCTCTAGGCCGGGCTCGACTTTGAAGTCCGGCCGCGGGAGGGGTGGAAGTTTCTTCAGTTGGGTTTCGGACTTGGGTTCGGGCGGTAGGGTGCTGGGCTTGCCAGCGGAGATGCCGATGGCGTTGGCTTCGGCTTTATCGACGAGGGGGTCGAACTTCGGAATCTCGACGGCGTTACGGCCTTGTTCGCCCCGACGGAAGCCGAAGATATAGGTGTAGTTAGCGGGGCGACTGCGGTGGAAAAAGAGCGCGTTCTTGCGGAGAATGGCCTCGCGGAGCGAAGCCTGGGCGGCGTCTTCCTTGTCCCACTGGCTGGCATCGGCCTTCCAGCCTAGCTGTTGGGCGAAGCTCGTGGCTAAGGCACGGTAGCCGCGGGCGTTTAGGTGCACGCCGTTATCAGTTCCTTGCGTGAGCTTGATGCCCGCGGTTTGCTGCCATTCACCGGCGACGAAGGGTGCGTTCTTCTCTGCCGCGAGTTCACGGAGAACCTTTTCATACTCCGCGAGGATGGCGTTGTGTTCGGCGGGATTGGGCAAGCCTGGGCGGGATGCACGGAGGTCTTCATGCTTGATGGGACCGACGAAGACGAAACGCACCTTACCGTCCGGGCTGGCCGCGGTGATGAGATCCATCAGCTGGAGCATTTCGCGACGGAACTTCGCTGGGCTATGGTCGAGTCCATAGCGGGCGGGATCGGGGTTCAGGACGGGGTCGTTCTTGCGGTAGGTGAGTTCATCCAAACTTGCGGCCATACCATAGCCGAGGATGGCGACGGTCGGTTTCACGACCGCCAGCTGCATCTTAAGACTGTCGACGCCCTTGGCGACGGGATCGAAACTCGCACGCGAAGCGCCGAGTGGGCTGTCGCCGCTGTAGCCGAGATTACGGACGGCGAAGTTACGCCCGGGGAATTCGCGGCGCATCTTCGTCTCGAGGTAACCGAAGTTATTTTCGCGCTCGATGAGCACGTCGCCGATGAGCAACACGCGGTCACCGTCTTGGAGGGTGAGCTTGGCCTCGGCGAAGGCGGTGAGGGCGCTGGTCAAGAGGCAGGACAGCGTGAGGAACGAGCGCAGGGAAGGACGCATAAGAATGGTGGGGTAGGGACGGGTATAGGACTTAACCCGCCGGACATAAGACTAAAATGCCCCTCGGGGGTTCCAATTATTCACCCGCCAATATCAGTCTTAAAACCAGCTAGTCGACGAACTCGGGCCACTTCGCACGGAAAGCCAGCTGGGCATCCTTATCGGGCACTTCCGGGCGGGTGGGGTCGGTCAGGAACTTCAGGGGGAAGGATGGCTTCAGGTGCAGCACCGTGATGACCGGACCCTCGACCTTAAAGACGGCAAACCAAGCCCCGCAGCCGATATCGAAAAGGTCGCCGTGGCGGCTGCGGATGCGGCGCGTGCGGTGTGGCGTCGGGTCGCGGGTTAAAATCTCGAGCATCCGCTCCGTGAAGTCGATTGACCACGTTGCGCGTAACCAGTGCAGGTGCTCAGTGGCGGCTGGTGTAAAGGACACGGTGAAGGCCGGCGGGGCGCCTAGGGCTGCATCCA
>CAITUF010000277.1 GCA_903895475.1 uncultured Opitutia bacterium
AGGGAGGCGCGGCCTTCGGCAGCGGCGTCAGCCGGCAGCGGGAAGTAGCCGTCCTTGATTACGATCTCCTGACCCTGCTTGGAGAGCACGAAGGTCATGAATTCGCTGGTCAACTTGTCCATGTCCTTGGAGGGGGACTTGTTCACGTAGACGTACAGGAAGCGAGCGAGGGGGTAGCTACCGTTGAGGCAGTTGGTGTAGTTCGCATCGGCGAAAGGCTGGCCGTCCTTTTCGGAGAGGGCGAGAGCCTTGACGCCGGAGGTCTTGTAACCGATGCCGGAGTAGCCGATGCCACTGAGTTCGGCGGCGACACCCTGAACGACTGCAGACGAACCGGGCTGTTCCTTGATGGAGGACTTGTAGTCGCCGTTCTTGAGAGAGGTCTCCTTGAAGAAGCCGTAGGTACCGGAAGCGGAATTACGACCAAAGGCGGAGATCGTCTTGCTGGCGAAGGCGCCGGTCAGCTTGGCGTCGCCCCAGGTGTTGATGTCCTGTCCGCCGCGCTTGCGGGTCGAGGAGAAGATACCGTCAACCTGGGAGAGGGAGAGGCCGGAGACCGGGTTGTCCTTGTGGACGAAGACAGCGAGGGCGTCGATGGCGACGGCGATCTTGGTTGGCTTGTAGCCGAACTTGCCGGCGAAGGCAGCGACTTCGGAAGACTTCATCTCGCGGCTCATCGGGCCAACGTTGGCGGCACCAGTGGTCAAGGCGACCGGAGCGGTGCTGGAACCCTTACCTTCGACCTGAGCGTTGACGTTAGGGTAGCGGGCCTTGAAACCTTCACCCCAGAAGGTCATCAGATTGATAAGCGTGTCGGAGCCGACGGCGTTCAGGTTACCAGAGACGCCAGAGGTGACAGCGTAATCAGGCAGCTTGGCATCGACGGTGACCGCATCAGCAGCGGCGGGAGCAGCAGACTGGGCAGTGGCAGCCGAAGCGGCGAAGACCAGAAGAGCGAGGGACTTGAGGGATGTATTCATGGTTGGTGTGCTCGAGCATCATCCCATACGATTGTTACGGTTTCGTGTCGGACTGGTGTTTGTTCGGTAATACGCCCAGGGACCGAATCAGGCCTAAGGAGTCTTAAAAAACTCTGAAATAAGGGCATTTGACCTGTTCTCTGCTTGTTCGAGGGGTAAACCTTCGGGCAAACCTGGCCGTTTATGTCCAGTTTTGGTCAACCAGGCGTTCCGGAGGAGTGCCATACTTTGGGCGAGGGGCTTGCTCTTGATGGGGTCGGCGAAAGCCGTTCGTGGGTTCCACTTCATCATCGGCGCTAAGCCTTCCCATGTGGCTTGGGCCAGCATGAGATGGCCTTCGTCACCAGGATGAATGCCATCCCGTGAGAAAATAAATTTCGCGTCCTTCTTCTTGGCTGTTGCGATGGCCGCGAGTACTTGGGCGCGCACGTCAACGACTTGCCAATTAAACCGGCGTTGCTGCACCAGCCACGAAGCATACGTCGACATCACTACATCGTAAGCAGCAGTGTCCACAGGCTTATCGACGCCGTAAGGCGGTGGCGTCAATAGCACGACCTTGGCGCCCGCTTTCAGGCAATCGGCACGCACGCTCGTCAAGCCATCGCGATAGGCCTTGAAGCGCACTTCGTCGAGCGGCTGGAAGATCCCATCATTGATCCCATAACTAAGCACCACGAGCGTGGGTTTGTAAGCGGTCAACACACGAGCCAAGCGCTCACGAACATCAGGCCGCACAAAACTACCACCAGCCTGGCCAGGCTCGGATAGGCCGGAGACGGTTTCGCTCGGCACAGCCATATTGACAATCGGAATACGGGCCAAGCCACGCTGGGCACGCATGGCCGACTCAACATGAACAACCCACCGACCGTCGTAGGTGATGCTGTCGCCGAGAAAAAGCACCCGGGGCTCCTCTTGGTCGGCGCGCACGGCGACGAGACCCAATAAGCACCAGCTCAGCAACAAACGCAGCATGCCTGTAAAATGGCAGGTCGCCGACGGAGGGGAAAGGGGAAAATGGGCGAGTTATTAACGGATAGACGAAACGCATCTTCACGCTTCTCCCCGAGGGCAAGCTTGGCATTATCCCCTACCCTGAGCTCCCCCATCCACATCAAAGGCGCCCGCACCCACAACCTCAAGGATGTGGAACTGACCATTCCGCGTCATCAGCTGACGGTGATCACCGGCGTTAGCGGCTCGGGTAAGTCCTCACTCGCGTTCGATACGCTGCATGCCGAGGGCTCGCGGCAATACCTTGAATCTCTCTCTGCCAAAGCCCGTGGTCTCCTCGAATCGGTCTCGCGGCCCGATGTAGACTTCATTCGTGGGCTTTCTCCCGTCGTCGCCATTGCGCAACGGACGGGCGGCAATACCAACCCGCGCTCGACCGTCGCAACGCTCACTGAAATCGCTGATCATGCTCGGCCGCTCTGGATCCTAGCGGGGGAACGTAGCTGTCTGAAGGATGGGCACCCCGTCCGCCGACGCTCCCTCGACGATAACCTTAAGTCCCTCGAAACCATCGCGGCCGGCACGCGGCTGATGGTCATCGCACCGGTGGCCAAGGATAAGCCTTCCGTCCTGCTCGAAGCCGCTGCTGACCTCGGCCGCCGAGGCTTCACCCGCCTGCGCGTTGAGGGCAAGGTCGTCACGTTAGAAGAGGCGGAAGGCGTGCTCAAGGGACGCGAAACCCTCACGCTGGAAGTCGTCGTCGACCGTATCGTGGCGAGCCCAGACCAGCGCAGCCGCTTGGCGGACTCCTTGGAGTTGGCCTTTCGCGAGGGCCGGCACCGCGCGCTCGTCTTGGCCGAAACCACGGGCGGTCTTTGGCAGGAGCACCCACTCTCCCTCAATCTCGCCTGCGAACATTGCGGTGAGACCTACGAAAGCCTCAGTCCAAGATCACTTTCACATAATCACCCAAGCGGCGCTTGCCCCGATTGCGGCGGCCTCGGCCGACAACTACGCTTCCAAGAAGGCCTCGCAATTCTCGATGAGTCACTCTCGATCAATGACGGTGTCGTCAAACCCTGGAAGTGCGGCACACGCAAGGTCCTCATCCGCCGCAACGCCATCACCCGCGCGCTGTCCGAGCAGATTCCTTTCGACTTAAAGAAACCGTGGAAGGACCTGCCCGCCACCACGCGCGCGATCCTACTGCATGGCGACCCCAAGCGCACCTACCTGCTCCCACCCATCAAGGGCCGTAAGCCCGTCGACACTTTCTGGAATGGGATGTTCGCTGAACTCGAGCAGGCCTTCCGCACCACGACGGGTGAATCGCTCCGTCAGCGCCTCCTGCACTTCCAAGCGGGCTCAACCTGCAGCGGTTGCCAAGGGAAGCGACTCGCGCCCGCTGCACTCTCCCTGCGGCTGGCTAGCCTCAATATGGCTGACTTCTTGGCGCTCACGATTCCGG
>CAITUF010000278.1 GCA_903895475.1 uncultured Opitutia bacterium
CCGGACGCATAAGCCGTAGGTGTCAGGTTATTGGCCCAGTTAGCGGTGGCAGCATCCCAGACCCCACTGCCCGCCAAGTTCCAGACTAAGTTGCGGATGACCGGAGCACTGAGAGAGAAGTTATCTACCCCAGCAAGGGTATCCGAACCCGTCTCCTCCAGCTCTTTCCAAGCAAGATACAGGAACTGACCGGCACCCCAACCCAAGCCAGTCAGGTTACCAGCCTTCGTGCCGATTTTAAACATGGGACTGATTGCGGCCTGCGTACCTGGAGCCCCCGTACCTGTCGTGGGCGTACTAAAACCCAGCGTCGTGGCGGTCATCGCTGCACCGAAAGTGCCCGCAGCGCCCAAAGCCGTCGAAGTGCTGACATCCGTGGCGCTGACCAGATAAGAAAGAGGGTACTGATTGATCGTGGACGACGGGTTCCGATTGATGACCGCGTCGTACGAGAGTTGTAGCGTATCAATCGTAGAACTGGATGTGTTCTGCAGTACCAAGCCGAAAAATCCATTGGCCGTTCCAGACCCCAAGGCGCCGAGGGCGCGCCCGCCCGAGGTATCATACAACTGACGGAATCCGCCGGTGTTGCTACCGCCGGTATCGGCGCCTTGCCACTTGGCGGCAGCGGTCGTCCAGCCAAGTCCGTAAATGAACCAACCTTGAACTCCCGCAGTGCCTCCGGAGAGCGTGGAGACTTCCGTCATCGTGGAGCCAGCGAACGTCGATGTTGCGATCGCCGTGCCCGTCATCGTCTGGAAGTCCTGCGTGTAGGTGGTGGTTCCATCAAAGGAGATCACCGCCGCGGGGGCTAGCGAGCCCATCGCGAGTAAGGCGGTGAAAGCAATCAGCGGACGGGACGGACGTGCGGATAGGTTTTTCATATGTACTAATATTATGGTGACAAAGTGAAGTGACGTTGACCGGGCTCGAGCGTGAAAGCTTCCGCGCGGGTTACATGTTCTGGGCGGACAAGTGACGGGCAGATGCCGCGACCGACGCGTGCCGAAAAGACGACAGTGACCAATAGTCGTGACATTCCTGACACCTGCTCTTCACATTTTTGCCGTGGGCTAAAGCCCCCACTCGAGAATGATGGATACACCCTGCATCTATGAAACACTTCCTCACCGCCTTCCTCTTTATATGCTCCACGCTGGCTTGGGCAGCGGAGACGACCACGCCGTCCGCACAACGCTTCAGCGTCATGGCCTTCAACGTAGAGAACCTCTTCGACCTCGATGAAGTATCACTCTATGATGACTTCGTGGTGACAGGCTCCAGCCCCGAGCGCTGGACGCCCGAGAAGCTGGCCAGTAAACTCGGGCGCATCGTCGCCGTCCTTAAGACTAGCAACGCTGGTCGCGGGCCCGACGTCCTCATCCTGGGAGAACTCGAGGCGGACCACACGCCGACTTCAACAATCACTCCCGAGGCCTTCGTCGCCGCCCACCAAGGAAAGAACTACCGTGAACTCCTCAAAGGCGAGCTGACCGCCGAATTAGCCGGCGCGCCCATTGAAGCCTGGCTCCTCAAGGCCTTGGAAGATGAGGGCCTGAGCGGCTATAAGGTCGTGCTCGGCGATATTCTGGATATCAAACAGGAAGCCATTCATTGCGCAAGCCTCACGCGCCTACCCATCAAAGCGGTTCGCCAACACCGCGTGCAGGCGGCGCGCACTATCGTGGAGGCAGAACTCGACGTGGGCGGCGAGTCCGTGTTCATCTTCGCCAACCACTGGAAGAGCGGCGCAGGCAGCCCTGCCACCGAAAGCACCCGCATCCAAAACGCGGGGGTAGCCCGCACCCGCCTTGACGAGATCCTTAAGGCCAACGCGCGCGCAAACATCGTTTTCGGCGGTGACCTGAATTCACACTACAATCAAAAGCAGCGCTACCCCGCCATGGCCAAAACTGGCATCCAGGACGTTCTCCGCTCCCAGGGCGATCCCGCCAAACTGGCGAACGGCAGTGCCGACCTCTACAACCTCTGGTACGACGTTGAACCGATGGCCCGGAAGTCCGATGAGTACCACGGCGAATGGGGGACGCTGATGCACCTCATCATCTCGCAGGGACTCGCCGATGGCCAAGGTCTGGACTACGTTCCCGGCAGCTTTGGGGCAGTCATTATCCCCGGACTGAATGCCCACAACTACCCGGTCACTCCTTGGCGCTGGACCAGCTACGGCTCGGGCGCAGGTATCAGCGACCACTTCCCACTTAAGGCTGAATTTACGATACACGCTAAACCAACCACCGCCCCACTGACGCGCCCTGAACTCTCGCCCAGCGAGGGCCTCCCGGCCTATCCCACTGCGTTGGACGTCTCCAAATTCGGTAATGCCAAGACGATTCCCGCCTTGAGCCGGGACGAGATCGCCCAGCAAGTCGGAAAAATCTTCGTTCTCGAAGGCACCTTCAACGGTGGGGCTAAGCCCTCCGTCCTGATCGGCGATAAACGGTACGCACTCTACGTGCCCGATCAGGCCCTCCTGAAATCCGTCAAAGCCACGGAGAAAGGTCAAGCGGTCCGCTGGCTCGGTCAGCTTAACTTCTACAAAGGCCAGCTGGAATTCATGATCAGCAGCCCCGACTGGCTGAAGGCACGCTGAGCCTAGGCCAAAAAAAGCCCGCTCAAGGAGCGGGCTTTTGGAAGGGGAAGAACCGAAGGGTTACTTCGTTTCCTTCTTATCCTTGCGCGGCTTGCGCGGCTTCTGATCGCGGTCGAAGCGTTCTGGTGCTTCTTCGGCTTCTTCGGCGACAGGCTCGATCGGATTCTCCGAGACGACTTCAAACTCCTGCTCGATCGAGACGGAAGCGTGGAGACGGATGGTCGCGAGATGCTTGCCGAGAACCTTGACGGGACCCTGGCCGAGGTGGATGCGCTTACGCTCAAGCTCAATGCCGTGTTCGGCGAGCTTGGCGGCGATTTCAGCGGTGCTGATGGCGCCAAACATCTTGCCACCTTCACCGGTCTTGACGGCAAAGACGAGTTTGAGCCCGGCCAGCTTGGCAGAGGTCGCAGTAGCGGACTCGAGGTCCTTGGACTCGCGGGCTTCGCGGGCCTTCTTCAAGGACTCGATGTACTTGGTGTTGGCGCGGTTGACGGGGAGCGCAATGCCCTGCAGGAGCAGGTAATTGCGCGCATAGCCCGCGCGGACGCGGACCTGTTCGCCTTCGGCGCCGAGGCCGTCGACGGGCTTAATGAGTAAAACTTCGGTGAATGCCATGTTGGTGTCTTGCTTGGGTTAAAGTGAAAGTGGAATTTAGAAGGGGACGTCGTCGCCGCCGTTGTCGCCCGAAGGAGCGGGGGTGTCGCCACCGCGGGAACGAGGAGCCGAACCGCCCTCTTCGCCGCCTTGGGCCTTGCCGCCAATAAAGGTGAAGTTCTCAAGAACAACGCCGAGGCGCGAACGCTTCTCGCCGGTCTTCTTGTCATCCCACTGGTCGAGCTTGAGGCGACCTTCGACGAGGATGCCCGAGCCCTTACCGCAATACTTGGCGATGATTTCGGCCTGCTTGCCGTAACTCTCAATGTCGACGTAGGTCACTTCCTCGCGTTTTTCGCCTTCCTTGGTGGTGTAGGCGCGATTGACCGCGAGGGAGAACTTCGTGAGGGGCTGGCCCGAGGGCAACGCACGCGCTTCTGGATCGCGGGTCATATTGCCGGCGAGGATCACGCGATTGAAGGACGAGGCCATGGTCGTGAGGAGACGGGACGGGGCTTAGGCGCGGACCGACTGCACGAGGATACGGTCCACGGTGCGGTCGAGGCGAAGCTTGTCGGCGAAGGCGGTCGGTGCGGTGACTGGACCTTCGAAGTGGAACTGGATGTAGAGACCGGAGAGGAACTTGCGGTCAACGGCGCGGCTGAACTCGCGCTGACCGAGGTTTTCGACCTCGGTGACCTTGCAGTCGACGGACTTAAGGATTTCCTTCAGGCGTTCGATAGCGGCCTCGGGAGCCTCGGCGGAACCGCGGAGGTCGAGGATTAGGCTGACGCGGTAGGCGCGGCGAATCGTGGCGGTGGTCATGGTAATGGTGGTTTTCTGTTGGTGAAGTTTTGGGCGGCCGGGAGGCCGCGGGAAAGGAGGGTTTCGAGTCCTAAGAGGAAGTCAGGGGTAGCTTGGTGGAGACGCTGCAGGTCTTCGGCGGGGAATTTACCGAGCACATGGTCGGCGAGGTCTTGGGCGGGGTGCCGCTTGGGACCGATACCGAGACGGGCTCGGAGGAACGCTTCGCCAAAATGCTGGATACAACTAGCGATGCCGTTGTGACCAGCCGCGGAACCACCTTGGGAAAGTCGCATCTGGCCAGGCTCGAAAGCAATGTCGTCGTGTAAGACGACCATTTCGGCGGCGGTGAGGCGATGGAAGTGAAGGAAGGCGGCCAAGGGTTCGCCGCTCAAGTTCATGAACGACTGCGGCTTGACCAAGAAGACTTGCTGACCACCGAAGGTGGTCTTGGCCACGGCGGCCGGGAAACGGCTTTCGTGCTTCCACTCCGCGCCGGCCTTGGTGGCCAGCGCATCCAGGATGATCCAGCCCGCATTGTGGCGGGTGGCGACGTATTCCTTGCCGGGATTGCCGAGGGCGGCGATGACCGAGAATACCATCTGACTTCAAAGAACGGGTGCCGGGGACGCCCGGCGCGGAAATTACTTCTTGGCAGCCGGAGCGGCAGCTGGAGCAGCGGCACCAGCGGCCGGAGCCGCGGCACCAGCGGCCGGAGCAGCAGCACCTTCGACGCCAGCGAGCGGAGCAGCGGCGGCTTCGGGAGCGGCTTCTTCGGCGGCCATTTCGGAGCAGACCACAACGACACGAGCTGGGTCGCCAGGGAAAGTGATGCCAGCCGGAGCCTTGAGGGCGCCGACGTGGATGGACTCGTTGACCTTCAGTTCGGTCACGTCGACTTCGATGAACTCAGGGAGATCCTTCGGTAAGCAACGGACGTTGATGGTCTGAGAAACGATAGCGAGCGTGCCACCATCGGTCTTCACGCCGTGCGCTTCGCCCACGGTGCGGATCGGGATCGCGACGCTCATCAGAGCATTCGGGTCGATCTGCTGAATGTCGATGTGCAGGAACTTCAGGGTGATGGGGTGACGCTGGAACTCCTTGATGATGGAGAGCATCTTCTTCCCTTCGAGGGTCAGCTCGATGAGGGCGGCAGCGTTGCCCTTGGCACGCATGAGGTCACGGAACTTCTCCTGTTCAACGGAAACACTGTGGTTGCCGGCAGGGCCATAGATGATGGCTGGGATGGAACCCGCGTTGCGCATGCGACGGGAGTGGCCACGGCCAAGGTTCTGACGATTGGAGACGGTGAGACTGAGCTGCTTCATGGTGTGTAAAGGTCTTTGTAAGCCTAGTAAGTCGCGGGCCCGCGTTGTGCGGCCGTGCCTTGCCTAGGGAAAGGAGGGTCGAACTTGAGAAGCCCAGCCACGGAAGCAAGCGGGAAATTAAAAGGGGGCTTTCCTGCCGGAAAACCCCCTGAAAAGCCTGAATTAAGCCTCCGGCTTAGTTATAGGTGGCTAACCAAGCAGCGATATCGGCTACATCCTGCGCAGTCAGGCCAAGCTGATCAGACGACAGCATCAGGGAGCGGTTCAGCTTGGACTGTCCACCGATACGGTTCTTGGGGACGAGCTGGGAGACGCCGCCCGCCGACTTGATGACGACGGGGTCGTTGTTGGACTGGATCAGGCCATCGATCTGGCCACCAGCCTTGAGCTTCACGGTCGAGCCTTCGTAGCCGAGGGCGATGCTCGCGGAGGGCTCTACAATGGCCGTGACCACCGATTCCACCCCTTGGCGGGCCGCGAAACCACGGAGTTCTGGGCCGTAATTGGCACCATTGGCACCCACTTGGTGGCACATCGTGCAGCGCTGGACGAGTTCCCCACCCTTGGTGGCGTCGCCCTTCTTAGAGAGAACGTCCTGAACCGTGAAAGTGGCCTTCGGGGCCTCGGGTACTGGGGCCGGGACGACCACGACCTTAGCTTCGTCGTAAACGCCCGCCTTCTTCAACTCGGAGCGAATATCAAAGGCCGACCAAGTGCCCGTCATGCGCATCAAGGCCCAGGTAGCGGCTTCGCCCTTCACCGGCGAACCTTCGCCAGCGAGTTTGATCATAGCCAGAGCGGCCTCCTTGGATTCGACAAACGAGAGGGTCTCGGTCGCCAGCGTGCGCTGGGCGGCGGGAACCTTCTGGCCGCTAGCCTGCGCGACGAGCTCATCCATCATCTCGGGAGTGTGCAGGACCCAAGCGATGCGGGACACCTGCGGGGACCACGTTTCACCGTTCTTGACGTAAGCGGACTTCACCGCGGCCCAGACGGCGGATTCCTTACCCGCTGCACCAATGCCAAAGGCGGCGAGGGAATTCTTGTCGGTGACATCGAGTCGCTTAGCGAGCTCGACGAGGATTGGCACGGCCTTGTCGGCGGCGAAGGCATGCAGCGAGGTCGCGACATCGCGACGCACCGCGAGGTCGGCGTCCGTCGCTAGGGTTGCCGAGATGGCGAGCACGTCGTGGTTAGCACGACGCAGGGACTGGAAGGCGAGGCGACGATTCGCTGGGTTCGCATCCTTCAGGAGTTCCTTCGTACGGGCTAAGCCTTCGTCACCAAGGTAAGGCAAGAGCCAGACGGCGCGGGCGGCGACGTAGGGGTTGCTGTCCTTGGCGAGTTCGAGCACCGCCGGCAGAGCCTTAACGCCGAAGCCCTTCGCAGCGTTGAAGCCGAGGTGACGGACATTGACGGCCGGGCTGCGCAAAGCATCGACCGCGCCAGCAGCACTGGAGAGGTCGAGCTTCGGGATGACGGACTTGAAGCCCTTCGGGGCGATGCGGTAGATTGCACCCGTGCAGGTATCATCGAGCGTCTGGTGACCACCCACGCGCGTGTCGAACCAATCGGCAACGTAGACGGCGCCATCGGGGCCGACAGCGACGTCGGACGGACGGAACCAAATATGTTCGCCGCTCTTACCGGGAGTCTTGATGCGATGGAAGTCCGTGCCTTCGAATTCGCGCGTGGGATTCGAAGTGATAAAGTCCTTACGCGTGGCTTCGTTCAGGGCGAAGGCGCCCTTCTGCGGCTGTAGCTTGTAGGCGAAGATCGTATTGCGGGACGGCTCGCAATTCAGGAGCGTGCCGTTGAACGCCGCGCCAAGCGCGCCGTTTTCGTAAATGGCCACCCCCGTCGGTGAGCCGGATCCGTAGACGTCACCGACGTCCATGGTATCGGGGTCGTCCTGACGCCAATGGGCGCGGGCGGTGGGCTGACCAGGACGGCGAACTGAATTGTAGCCCGTGGCCTTGGGCGTGGTGTAACCAGCGGTGCCGTACTCGAGGATGTAAGACGTGCGGCAGCTGCTGGAGTCGTCATTGTCACCCTGGAAGAGGTCGCCAAAGGAAGACGGGAAGTGCTCGTAACTATTGCGGTAGCCGTTGCCGATGATTTCGACGCCCGAGGTGTCCGCGTTCATACGAGCGGAGAAACCCGAGGACCAGACGAACCCGTCATCGCTCTTGGCCCCAGACGTGGCCTTGGGGTCGAAGGGCCAAGCACCGCCGCGCTGGTCGACGTAGCCAGAAGCAACGCGGTAGGTCTTGCCGGCCTTATCAGTGAACGAGCCACCGCAGTTACCAGCGTTGAGGTAGAGTTTGCCATCGGGGCCGGCGACAATCGCGTGCAGCGAGTGGTCATGGTCCTGACCGCCGAAACCGCCGAGGAGCACTTCGCGTTTATCAACGGCGGGGTCGAATTTGCCGTCGCGGTTCACGTCGGTGAACTTGATGAGGTCGGGCGCATGCGAGACGATCACGACATTATCAAAGACCGCGATGCCGAGCGGCGAGGTCCAGCCCGCGTCTTGGATGAAGGTGTGGGCCGAGTCGGCCTTGCCAGTGCCCTTGCTGTCGCTGAGTACCACGACGCGATCGCCTTCGGGCCGGCGCTTGCCGCCCTTATTGTAGACGCGGTAGTTCACGCCTTCGGTCACCCACACGCGCCCTTGGGCATCGATGTCCAAGTTCGTTGGGTTGGCCAGCATCGGCGAGCGCGCCCAGACCGTGACTTCTAAGCCCTCGGGGACTTGGAAAAGGTTGAGTGGAACGGAACCCCCTTCGGACGGCGCGTAAGGTTGGGGGGCGGCCGAAAGGGAAACGGCGGCCAGCAAGAAGAAGGCGAGACGGGGCATCCCTCGATAACAAGCCGCCCATGGGAAAGTTCCAGCCTAACTTATCGACCAACCAAAAATCAGGCCCACCAGGCTCGGAGGGTCGCCAGATCGGCCCGCGAAGCCTCGATGGCGTGATCCAGATAGCCGGGGTCACCGATGGCGCCTTTCAGGTATTCCACATGGAGGCAGACCGGCCCCTGGTAGCGCGAGGCCTTCAGTAGCTTGACGTACCCGGCATCAATAAGACCCTCAGCCAGCGGACACGAATCAACTGCCCTCCCCTTCCAGCGGAAATTCTTGAAGTAGGCCATGGCCATACGCTCCCGGGCCAAGGCCACTTGGTTGGGCCAAGAGAGCCCGCCCTCGACGGTCGCATGCAGGATATCAAAACTCCAAGCGAGTTCCTCCGGGCGATAGTCGCGCATCAGTGCGGCCATATCCCAGACCGCCGCCCCGACGTTTTTAGCCCCAGAGTGATTCTGGTAACAAGGCTGGATGCCAATCTCCTTGCTCAACGCTACCAAGTCACGGAGCCGTGGCTTGATCTCGTCGAGCTGCGCCCACAAAGGCTTATCGGGCGCATAGGCATACCAGTTCATGCGGTAACGCTTAATGCCTAAAGCCTTGGCCGTCCGCAGCACGGCCTCGGTGCGCGTGGTATCGCTCACCGCGTTGATGCCAGTGGTCAGCATCGAAATCGTGATGCCATTGGCTGCGAGCGCCTCGACGAGCTTAGGCAACTCCACTTCCACTTGGGCGGGGAGCACGTGCCCGCCTGCACGCACAGGCGCCTCGATACTCGTCACGCCAATCCGCGCGACGGCCGCCGCAAGTTCACGGTGCGAAAGCCCGATCAGATGCTTGGTGAAGATGCTAATTTCAGGGCCGCTAGGGGCTCCGGCGACCGTCGGCGCCGACACCGCATTCCCGGCCCACAGGCCCGCCAACGCAGCGCTCGTCGAACGCAGGAAGTCGCGGCGCGTCGTCATCGCCGCTTACTTCTTCGGGGCGAGGCGCTTCAGCTGGCCAGAGAGCGTGACGAAGAGCACGTCGCCATTCACGGGGTCGTGGCCGAAGCCAGCGATCGTCATGTCTTTAGCAATCACTTCACCCGTCCACTTGCCGTCCTTCTCCTTAATAGCGAACAAGCGGCCCGAGGCGTAGTCGCCAAAGACGTAGGCGTCGCGGATCGCAGGAATACGTTCGCTCCGGCAAACGACGCCTCCGGTCACGGAGCCACCGAGCTTGCGGTCGTATTCGTAAATGGGCGCCACATAGGCGGAAGCGGCGGCTGGCTTCGCCGGGCCTTGTTTGGCGCTAGCGTCTTTTTTATTAAAAATATGGTCAGCTTCGACCTCGCTCCAACCGTAGTCTCCGCCGGACACCAGAATATCGATTTCCTCGTAGAGGTTCTGGCCGACGTCCCCGGTGAAGCAGGCCCCGGTCTTGGGGTCGAAGGAGAAGCGCCAGGCATTGCGGAGGCCGGTAGCCCAGGTCTCGGTCCGGACGGACTTCGGTTCGAGGGCCTGCCCGCGGTGGGTCGTGGCCTTCACAAAGGGGTTGTCGGCCGGTACGGCATAGAAGGCTGCCCCTTGGGCGTCGACCGGCACCGAAGCATGGGCATTCGGAGGTAGGTTGCCGGGGCGCTTGTCGACATCGATACGGTAGACCGCGGCATGGAAGCCCTTGTTGATGAAGCCGGCCGTATTGAAGGCGTCGCCACCCGCCCCGCCGTCGCCGCAACTGAAGTAAAGGTAGCCGTCGGGGCCGAAGTGGAGATCCCCGCCATTATGGTTGGAGGCCGGGTCGGCTTGGGACACCAATGGCTGCTCGGAGGCAGGGTCGATTTTAAAGGGCTTTTCCTTGGAAACCAAGAAGCGGGACACCCGCTGGTGCAGTTTTCCGTTAATCTTAAGGCTATAATAGACAAAGACTTGTCCATTTTTATCGACATTCGGGTGGACCGCCAGACCAAGCAGGCCGCACTCCCCGCCGGCCTCGAACTTGCCATCCTTGACCTGCAGCTGGAAGACCATGCGCTTGGTGGGCTGGCCCGACTTGAGCCCCTCAACCAGCTGAATCTTACCGCCAAAGAAGTTACCCTTGCCCGCGGGATCGGGATCACCCTTTTCGACAACGAAGAAGGCATCGGTCCGGCCAGGGTAAGGGGTGATGGCCACGGGGAGGCTGAAGCTCATGCCGGGATAAGCCTGTTCGACCGAGACCGAATCAGCGGCTCGAAGCGGTGCCGTGACGAGGACGGCCGCCAAAAGAATTGTGGAGAGGGTCGATGGCTTCATGGGAGTCAGTAATAGGTGCCTTATGACAGACAGCGAACCCGACTAAAAGTTTTTTTTAATATGCGGTGGCCCCGAGGGGTGGACGGTAACCTGACAAATACCTTTATTTTTCGCTGGTTTTCAGCACGCAGTTCGATACTAAATAGAACCGCATCACTGCACACCAACCCATAAACACCATGTCCAAAGCCCTCACCAAGTCCCAAATCGCCGCTGCTATCGCCGAGAAGGCAGAGCTCACCAAGAAACAGGCCGTCGCGATCCTCGAGATCATTGCCGCCCTCGCCTACAAGAACGCGAAGAACTCCTTCACGCTTCCTGGCCTCGGCAAGCTCGTCCTCGTGCACCGCAAGGCTCGCCAGGGTCGTAACCCTGCCACCGGCGAAGTCATCCAGATCAAGGCAAAGAAGGTCGTGAAGTTCCGCGTGGCTAAGGCCGCGAAGGACGCGATCCTCGGCGCTAAGTAATCTTCGATTACATCTGCCACCAGAGGCGCCTCGTAAGAGGCGCCTCTTTTGTTTGGTGAGGTGCCGAACCCGCGACGGTTTTTCTTGCGAGCGCCCGCACGAGCAGAATGAATGTTACTACGTAAGTCGCCCGGGTGGCGAAATGGCAGCCGCAGCGGACTCAAAATCCGCCGCCCTCTAAAGGCGTGAAGGTTCGAGTCCTTTCCCGGGCACTTGCGTGAAGGTTTCGTCGCGGCTCACGCCGCGACGAGCCACCACGCGCCCGCGCCCGTCAGCAGGCCCAGTCCGACGACGACGAGCGAGGCGCACCCGCGATTCGCCAGGCGTTCCCGGTACGAGAGCCCCGTGCCCGGCACGCCCAACGTCCCATCGACACGATCCTTCCGCACGTTGAGCGTCGCACCAGGCCGACCGACGGAGGCTGACACGCCCGTCTTGGAAAGGTTCAGTTTTAGAAACCGACCCAACGAAAGGACTTTGCGGAAACGAAAGAAACCCATGCGTTCTTAAGAGAATAGAAGAAGCTAAGGGACCGCGAGCGCTTTCCGCGCAGGCACTGCGAGGTTGCCCCGCGGCCGACGCCCGCTAACTTCCCCGCCATGCTCCTCGTCTTTGCCGCCCTCAGCTTGGCCGCCGCTACCCCCGATTTGCCGCCGGCACCGCCCCGCGTAACCATGATGACCATCCCTGGACGCGACGTCTTCGCGTTAACCTACGACGTGAAGCATATCGACCTCCCGAAGAGCCGACAGGCGGAAATCGCCGAGGCCCTGCAAAGTGCGCAGCTCGACCAACTATTGGCCGCCCACTTGAAACTCCGGACGGCGACCGAGGTGGCCAAGAAAGCCGGTACCGCCCAAGACGAAGCGGCGAAAGCCGTCGACCGCGAGAAGGATAACATGCAGCGGCAGCAAGCTGATGTGGCCAAGGCGGAGAAGCAGGTCGACCAAGCGAAGCAAAACCTGGAGGCCGCGCGCCGCCGCCGCGAAGACGCCAAGTCTATCGACGGCTATCAGGCAACGCTCACCTCCATGAATAACCGGGTCAGCAATGAACAGAAGCAGGTCAGTCGCGCTAGAGAAATCCTCACTCGGGCCGAAGGCCGCGTCAAAGAGGCCGCGCAAGTGGAAGCCCAGGCCGAAAAAGCCCGCCAGACACTGGCGAACGAATACGCCAAAGCCGCCACGACCGCCGAGCCAGGCTTGCGTAAACTGCGCGCGGCGGCGGGGCTACCCGAGCCGAAATAAGGCCCGAAAGGCCTATGACACAGGCCAAGCCGGCTTGGGCTTGCCTTGGGCCCGCCGCCGTTCATGGTAGGTGAAGTTCCTTAACAGACGCATCACGAGCAAAGCAGCCCCCTGCCTTGCACCAACCGAGCCTTCTAGGCCGCGGTGGTTTTCAGGATAACCATCCTGAGATGAGGACCGTAAGGTCACAATTCATCCTCCCCCCGGAGTCGATCGTGCTGCGTGCCGCTTTTATACACACGCCATGATCAACACCACCGACACCGCTCCCACCGCCCCTCGCCTCTCCATCCGCGTCCAGGGCGAGAACCCGCTGCACCACCTCTGGAACAACAACGGAACGTGGTGGATCCATTACACGATTCACCCCGACGCCTACACGAAGGCCCGCGTCCGCCGTTCGTTGCGGACGCACGACCTTGCCACGGCTATCCAACGGCGCGACGAAATCCTCGCTGCGCGCGCCGTTGAAAGCACCTTAGCCCGCGCGGCTTAAGGCCACAACTGGCCTGCGGCTCAGTAAAACTCGACGATGTATTCGAGCTTCGCACTCCGCCAGCCTTTGACCGGTAAGGAAACCCCGAAGCGGTTACCGCGCTTGGGGGCGACTTCAGGCCGAAAGATCACGCACTGGGCGATGCCCATGCCCTCACGAGCCACGCGCACATCCGTCAACTTGAGTTCCTTCAGCCCCTTGGTGTCTTGCGGAAAACGGGTCGTGCCGCCGAGGAGGTAAACTTTTAGTTCCGGATTGTCCTCCACCCGATAACGACCTGGGTCCAGGGAGATACTCCAAGCCGGGCTGTTCGGCCAGTAAGCCAGGGGCCAGAAACCAGCCGCCGGAAAACAGACGATGTGCTCGCCCTTACCGGCAGCGTTGCTCGCATCCATCGACCACATCGCGGAATAGCCCCGCACCTGTCCAAAGCCGGTAGCTCCCATCGCAGGATTAAGACACCAGCGACGATGCCCGACCTTAGCGATGTTGGAGGCATCGCTATCATCCATATAGCCGTTAACGGAACCCGTGAGTCCATCGGGACCGGATGACCAGAAGAGGTTCGAGCGCGAGGTGCCTTCGTAGCCTTTCTTATAAACTAATTCATCCAGGCCCGCTGGTTTCGCCGGGGTGTGCTCGATGCGCCCGATCACGCTGCAGAGATAGGCACCGAATTTACA
>CAITUF010000279.1 GCA_903895475.1 uncultured Opitutia bacterium
CCAGTCGAGGTCGAGCTCACCACGAACAAGGTCATCGTCCGCGTCGGGCAAGACGGCAAGGGCTGGGCCACGCCCGGCGAGTTCCACCGCGCAGATTTCCCCGGCGAACCAAAGCTCGTCCGCGTCGGCAAGATGAACCTCAAGGCCCTCGCCAAAGACAGCGGTGGCGAAGCGGGCGACGTCGGCGAAAGCCGCGTCTTCAACCTCCAACCCGCCGGCGAGCGCGACGTCTATGCCTTCAAAGCCCCGGCCAACCGTGCCGCGACCCAGGAATACGCTTGGAAGGCCGGCACGACGCGTTTCAGCGCCAGCATCGATAAGGGCACGGACAGCGCGATGTCCTGGAGCCCAGCCATCGCGCTCATCTGGGAAGAGGGCGTGAGCTTCATCCTCGTTGGCGTCCGCGACAAGCGCGGGACGTTCAACCTCACCACCGCTAAAGGTGAGCAAATGAAATCCCCGCAGCTCTCGCCCTTCCCTGCCGGCGACCTGGCCGCCTCAAGCTTCACCCTCACGTCCCCGCCTAAGGCTGCGACGATGTCGGACGGCCAAGCCCTCGAAGCCGAACTGACCTCTCCGCAAGGCGTCCGCGTACGCTGGCGCGCCGAACTCCGCAACGGCGCCCACTACTTCCGCCAGACCATTGCACTCGCCTCACCTAAACAGGCCTTCGCGCTGCAAGGCGTGGAGTTCGCTGACCTGCGCCTACCCAACCTCACCACCATCGGGACGGCCCCGGGTTGCCCCGTGGCGGGCTCCGGCTTCTTCGCGGGCGTGGAGATGCCCGGTGCGACGAACCGAACAGGAACCACGGGCGCACGCATCGCCTTCGCTTGCGCACTCGAACTCAACCCGACCCAGTCCTACGCCTTCGGCTCCGTCGTCGGCGTCGCCGGTGGCCAGCTCCGCCGCTCCTTCCTGCGCTACATCGAACGCGAACGCGCCCGCCAATCGCAACCGTTCCTGCATTACAACTGCTGGTACGACCTCGGCTTCAGCGTCGACGAGCCCAAGATGCTCGACGTCGTCCGGGCCTTCGACACCGAGCTCGTGAAGAAGCGTGGCGTGCCCGTGCAGTCCTACCTCGTCGACGATGGCTGGGACAACCCCGGCAAGGGCCTGTGGATCGAAAACACCAAGCGCTTCCCCACGGGCTTCGCCGGCACCAAGGCGAAGATGGAGCCCCTCGGAGCGCACCTCGGTATCTGGATTTCGCCCCTTGGCGGCTACGGCGGCGACAAGGAACGCACCGCGCACGCCCAGAAGCTTGGGCTCATCCCCGAAGGCGCGAAGCTCGACCTCTCGTATCCGAAATACCGCCAGTGGTTCACGGACCGCTGCCTCGAGCTCATGCGCGAGGGCGGCGTGAACTCCTTCAAATGGGACCGGGCCGGCGATGGCGTCAGCCCGCACTTCATGGCCCTGCTCGACGTCGCCAAGCGCCTGCGGGTCGAGAACCCCGAGGTCTTCATCAACGTCACCGTCGGCACCTGGCCCTCGCCATTCTGGCTCAACCACGTCGACACCACCTGGCGCATGCACAGCGCCGACGTCGGCTGGACTGGCAAGGGTGACGACCGCGAGAAGTGGCTGACCTTCCGCGATGGCTACTGCCACAAGCTCTTCGTCCAAGCCTCCCCACTCTACCCGCTTAATTCCGTCATGCACCACGGCGTCGTGCATGGCCGCGCCTTCCAAGGCGACAAGGTCGGCAAGGCTGGCAACGACCTGAAGAACGAGGTCCGCTCCTACTTCGCCAACGGCGCCTCCCTACAGGAACTCTACCTCACGCCCTCGATGATGACACCCACGGCCTGGGACCACGTTGCCGCTTCGGCCAAGTGGGCGCACGCCCATGCGGACGTCCTGCGCGATGCGCATTGGGTCGGTGGCGATCCCCTGAAGCTAGAGCCTTACGGCTACGCTGCTTGGAACCCGCGCGCAGCGACGCTCATGCTGCGCAATCCGGATGACCAGCCGCGGACGATCGAGTTGGACGCGGACGTTGTCTTCGACCTCCCGAACCAGACCCGGACAGCCACCCCAGCCTTTGACCTCC
>CAITUF010000280.1 GCA_903895475.1 uncultured Opitutia bacterium
CCGGTGCTCAAGGACTTGGCCGTCGACCGTTCCGCTTTCGATAAGGTCATCCAGTCCGGTGGTTTCATCACCGTCCGCACCGGCTCCGCGCCCGAAGCCAATAACATCCCGGTGCCCAAGCCCATCGCCGACGAGGCCATGGACGCCGCCGAGTGCATCGGTTGCGGGGCTTGTGTCGCCTCCTGTAAGAATGGTTCCGCGATGCTCTTCGTCGGGGCCAAGATCAACCACCTGAATATTCTCCCGCAAGGCCAGGCGGAGCGCGACCGCCGTACCCTCGCCATGGTGAAGACCATGGACGACGCGGGTTTCGGCAACTGCACCAATTACGGCGAGTGCCAGGCGCATTGCCCGAAGAGCATCACGCTCGACGTCATCGCCAAACTGAACCGCGATTACCTCCGGGCCCGCGTGAAGGAGTTCTTCTCTTCCACGGGTAAGCCTTCCAAGGGCGGAGACTAAACGCCCCAGCCCTGGTGGGGCTCACCGACCAACGAAAAGGGACGTCCAGCGGACGTCCCTTTTGCTTACTAAGCCTCGCAACCTTAGTCGCTGTCTTGGGCGACTTGGTCGTTCGACTTAGTGATGAGCACGCGGTTGTTGCCGTTGGCCATCTGCAGGGCGTTCGTGAAGAGGTTGAGCTCGGCGGGATTGTTGAGCGTGATCTCGTAGACGAGCTCGGTCATCATACCTGCCTGGATGGTTTCGGCCGAGGTCAGTTCATGGCTGAGGACGAACTGCTTGAACGGTTCGGCGAAGGCTTGGTCGTAGTTCAGGTCATTGCCGACGCGAATCCGGAGGATGTGTGAGCCGCGCTTGCTGCCGAAGATCGTGATGGTTCCGAGGACGTAGATGACAGCGCAGACGAGCGGCACAGTGATAAGGGCCAATTCGTATTGGCGCGCCCCGACGGCTAGGCCGGTCGCCATGGCGAAGAAGATGAAGCCGATGTCGCGGGCCTGCGAGACGGTCCGGCGGAAGCGGATGATGGAGAAGGCGGCAAACATACCGAACGCCATCTCTTTGTTTCCGTGCACCACCATAATCACCATGGTCACAACGGTGCCGAGGATGATGAGGGTGTTGACGTAGTCCTGCGAATACTTCGTACCGCGGTAGGTAACTTTATAGAGCAGCGCGATTAGGCTGTTCAGCACGAAGCTGAAGAGGATGGCGAAGACGATTTCCTTCGCGACAGGGGTTTGCAGTTGGGCGCCCGGGGCAAAAAGGGCATCGATGATACCGTCGCTATCGGCGACGGCTTGGGCTTGGGCAGCGAAGAGGTGGAGGAGCATAGGAAGTTTGGTAAAGGGGGGTTAGGCGGCGAAAGCGAGGTGGCGACCGGCGACACGCAAGCCTTCGCTGTATTTGCTGAATTGGTGGGGGTAGAGTTTCAGCCGGCTCAAACGGGAAGCAAAGGCGTAGGGCACGGCACCCGCGCCTTTGACTTCCATGATGCAGTGGTCGGCGGGCAGAACGTATTGATTGAACTTCCGGTCGTCCACTACGGGCGTGAGGTCGTCGAAGCGTACCGCGATGTCATGATCGAAAGTCACGCGGAGGGGTTCGTGGCCGAGGGCCACTTCCTCCGGGAGGTGGAGGAAGTAGGCGTGGCGGTCGTAGCGCATCACGCAGCTGGGGCGGAACTCTTCGAGGGCCCGAAGGCGTTGGATTTCGGCCACGATGCGGAGATCGTGCGCGGAGAAAGAGGCGTCTGGGGTCGCGCCTTGGGTCACGGCGAGTGCTTGCGCCAGCGTCGTCTGGATGCGGCGTTTCACCCCTCGGCCGTCGGACTTATGTTTCACCTCAATGAAACTCGTGGGCGGGATGGCGCCGTCATCGGAGCCGTAGACGCGGACGCGGAGTTTGCGGCGCGAGGGGACGCCCCGCCAGTTATCCCAGTAGCAACGCAGGTCGGGCGCGTCGTAGTAGAGACTGATGATGGGATAGTGCCCATCGGAGCCACCATGGGTATCGGCGAGCAACTGGTTGGCCAACTGACCGAGGAGCTCATCGCGCTGGCTGCGGCGGATGAGGAATTTATACTCGAAGCGGTCGGCGGTATCCATGGGCTTAGGGCAGGCGCGTGACGGTGAGGCTGCTGCGATCGGCCCAGAGTTCGCCGGCTTCGCCCCGTAGTTCGATGACCAAGGTGGGGTCGGCATCGGTGACGGTGAAATCGACGCTGACGCTTTTCCAAGGGGTGTCGCCGAGGAGGGGAGGGTTCTTGGCGTTATCGCTGCCACCCACGCCGGAGACGCGGAGGCGGCCGCCCTTGGCGTTATCGCCGGCGCCTGCTTTCACGCCCTTCCACTGGAGCTTACCCTCGAAGCGGTAGCGGCCAGGCGAGAGCGAGAGCGGCAGGCGCCAGTCGGCCCCTTTCTCCGCCCCGACTTTTACGTAGAGACAATCCTTGCCGCCGAGGTTCACTTCCTTGGCTTCGCCCTTGTCGGTCGACCAGACCCAAACGTAGTTCGCCGCGCCGAGGACGGCTCTGCCGCCGGCACCGCGGAGGCGGTAGGCGTCTTCGACCTGGGCCTTGACGCAGTCGAGGCGGGCCTTGAGCTGCCCGGCGGCTTCCTTACCCCGTTGTTCGAAGCGTTTGGATTCTTCGGGGTCGATGGGTTTCAGCTTCAACTTGAGGTCGGCGGCGATTTCGTTCGCCCGGCGCGGCCAGTCGATGGGCCGGAGGACCTTTTCGTAGACACCAAAGAACTGGGTGCGGGCCCGTTCGCGCATGGTCTTATCGAAGAGGAGCGCGTTGGGCACGGCCTTGGCCGGCGGTTTGAAGATATACCAGCGGGCATCACCATAGACTTGATCCATCCCGTGGAGCAGGAAGTAGAACTTCCCGGACCCGGGGTCTTCGTAGGTGCGATAATTATTCTGATTAAAGGAATACCCGTCCCAGTGGCAGAGCACCTGCTCCAGCGCGAGGTACCGGAAGTACGCATCGATATCTAAGATCTTATCCATGCGCTGGAGGCGCTTGGCGGGGTCCGGTTCACCGATGGCCCCGCAGAATTCGAGTAGGCGGGATTTCTCGGCCGGGTCGCCTTTGTCGACTTCAAGGTTGGGGTTGATCTCGTTGAGGAAGCCCCCGTCGTAGAGGTGACCGCTGGTATTTTTGAAGAAGTAGCTCAGGAGTTCACCATTGAAGCCTTCTTTGAGTACGTACGTGCCGAGGACCTTGTTATTGAGC
>CAITUF010000281.1 GCA_903895475.1 uncultured Opitutia bacterium
AGAATACGATAAACTGCACTTACAAGCACAGGAAGTCGGTCGGTTGATCGGCGGTGACCTGACCCCAAAACTTGGACGGTTCTAAACTAGAGCCTTGGGGGCTTGGTTGGGTTGTTGGTTGTTTTGGTTGGGGTTGGCAAGACTGGGCGAAGCGGGGACGTGGGCCGAGCGGAGCTCGGCCCTGCGCTTGGCTGCGAACTCGGCCGGGGTGAGGTAGCGCAGGGCGCTGTGCGGGCGGAGCGTGTTGTACTCGCGGCGGAAGCCGGCGAGGGCGACCTGGGCGCCACGGAGGGTGTCGAAGAGCTCGCGGTTGAGGAACTCGTCGCGGAGCTTGTCGTGGAAGCTCTCGATGTAGGGGTTCTCCCACGGGGAGCCGGGGCGGATGTAGAGCGTACCGACCGCCTGCGTCTCCAGCCAATCCCGGATGGCGTAGGAGATGAACTCGGGGCCGTTGTCGCAGCGCAGGTGCCCCGGCGCCCCGCGCCGGGCCACGACCTCGGCGATGACGGCGATCACGTCCTTGGAGCCCAGGCTCCAGGCCGCGTGCAGGGCGAGGCACTCGCGGGTGTGCTCGTCCACCATCGTGAAGATCCGGAAGCCGGCCCCGGAGCCGGTCTGGTCGTGCACGAAGTCGCAGCTCCAGACGTGGTCGGGGTGCGTCACCTTCTGCCGCTCCGACGTCGACAGGCCCAGCCGGCGGGCCTTGCGCTGGCGCTTGCGGACCTTCAGGCCGCCCTCGGCCCGGATGCGCTGCACCCGCTTCGGGTTCACGCACGCCCCGGCGCGGCGCAGCAGCGCCGTGATCCGCCGGTAGCCGTAGCGCGGATGCCGCTCGCTGAGCTCCACCACCCGCTGTTCCAGTTCCTGGCTCGGCCGGCTCCGGCGGGGCAGACGGTAGAACGCCGAGCGCGGCACCCCCAACGCGCGGCAGACCGCCGCGGCCGGATGCCCGGACTCGTGCACGCTGGCGAGGGCCGCCCGCCGCCTGACCGACGGGCTCACCATTTTTTTGCGTTCACCTCCTTGAGGATCTGGATCTGCAGCTCCTTGTCGGCCACCAGCCGCTTGAGCCGCGCGTTCTCCTCGGCCAGCGCCCGCAGGCGCCGCACCTCGTCCACCGCCATCCCCCCGAACTTGCGCTTCCACGCATGGAAGGTCGCCGGGCTGATGTTGTGCTTCGCGCAGAGGACCTTCACGGCCGTGCCGGCCCGCGCCTCCTGCAGGATCTGGAGCACCTGCTCCTCGCTGAATCGACTCGTTCTCATGGCTTTGATGATGCCCCAGGAGACTCCAGTTATCAACTGTCCAACTTCAGGGGGTCAGGTCAGCGGGACCATCCGGATGCGCCAGCTACGCCTCAACGGCAGCCCACCTGAAGAAGCTAAGTGAGTAGGTCGGGCTGCCCCCTAGCCAGCCATACTCCAGCCCACCAACCCCCTATCTGCTTTGCTTTTTAGGGTTTCTTGGGCTCTATCGGCCCATGGAAATTATTGTCATGGGCTGCGGCACTTCCCAAGGGGTACCCTTGGTCGCGCATGATAATGCCGGACTGGACCAGACAAACCCGAAGAACTGGCGGTCGCGCACGAGCATCCACGTGGTCATCGAAGGACACCATGTGCAAGTCGATGCAGCTCCGGAGTTCCGCCTACAGTGCCTCCAGAATAAGATTCCGGCGGTCGACACCTTCATCCTGACGCACGGACACGCCGACCATGTCCTCGGCATGGACGACCTTCGTCAGTATTGCACCAATAACGGCGGTGCCGCGATTCCCGTCTACAGCACCGAACAGGGACTCAAGCGCGTGGAGACTATCTACCCGTACGCCATCGGCGAAGCGGCTTCGCCCGGTTACATCGCGCTCGACCTGCATCGCATGCCCGAGGAACTCATGCTCCCTGGCGGCGGTGTCGTGCGATCCATCCTTTTGCCTCATGGCTCCGAGCCAACGCTGGGCCTAATCTTTGAAGAGCCCTCCACCGGGACGAAGTTCGTCTACTACACCGACTGCAAGACCGTGCCCACGCCGGCGGTGAACCTCGCACTCGACTGCGATTTGGCCATCCTGGACGGACTGCGTCCGAACTTTCACCCCACGCACATGACCATCGGTAAGGCTTGCGAAGTAGCCGGCGAGATCCGCGCCAAGCAAGCGTATGTCACGCACATGACCTACCAAATTGACTACGCGACGTATACGGAGTCGCTCGCCAAGGAATTCCCCAAAGTTGGCCTGTGCTACGACGGCTTGAGAATTCAGTTAGGTTAAGGATTCGGCCATAAAAGAGTCTTTCCTAGGTCCGGGTTTCCTCCAAGGTAGGTGGCAACCCCTATGAAGACCCTCCTGCTCGCCCTCCTCGCCGCTGGCACCGCCTACGCGGCTGAACCCGTTAAGTTGACCCTCGAAGATTTTACCGACGGCAACGGCGGGAAGCCGGGGGCTGGCTGGACCACCGAAGAAGGCGGAGTCATCCACCTCACCCCGACCAAGGGCAGTGGCTTTCTGGTTTCTAAAAAGGAATATGCCAGCTTCGAGATGGAGTGGGATTGGAAGCTCGCCGACGCAGGTAACAACGGCATCAAGTATTGGGTCTCCAACATCAAGGACGCCAAGGGCAAGGGCGAGTGGCTCGGCGTGGAGTACCAGATGATTGACGACGACAAGCACCCCGACGGTAAGCGCGGCGGCTCGCACAATTCTGGCAGCGTCTATGACCTCATCGATTCCGCGAAGGATAAGGCCCTGAAGCCGATCGGCGAATGGAACCACAGCCGCGTCGTGGTCAAGGACGGCAAGATCGAACATTACCTTAACGGCAAGCTCTGTGCCTCGGTTGATACGAAGTCCGAGGCCTGGAAGACCGCGCTCGCCAAGAGCAAGTTCGCCAAGAAGGTCGGGTTCGCACCGGGCAAGGGTAAGCTCATGCTCACCGAGCACAGCGACCCCTGCTGGTTCAAGAACCTGACCATCAAGGAACTGGAATAATCCGCCGGGGAGGACGGATATTTTAGGGGATAAGGGGTTGGATACGGCTTCGGGCTAAGCCCACAGCTATCCCCCGATACTCCTTACTCAAGCCAACCAGCCCCCTCGGGCCTTTGCTCCCTCTTGCCTTTCTAGCCTGATTCACTTCTCCTCACACTCCCGTGTTCGCCAACCTCACCGAGAAACTCACC
>CAITUF010000282.1 GCA_903895475.1 uncultured Opitutia bacterium
AAGCGTGATCGAAAGCGGCACGGCCCAGATGGCGGGCTGTTCGCAGAGAATACGTAGGAGCGGGTGGGCGACCCAGAAATCAGCTAGTCCTGCGAAGCCATAGACATCGGACAGCGTTGTAAGGAAGATGGAGCCGAGGGCGAGAAGGCCGCCGGCGAGCATACCCGTGGCGGCACCTTTCATGGTCATGCCCCGCCACCAGACGCTCATGAAGAGCAAGGGGAAGTAACTGGCCGCGGCGATAGCGAAGGCCTGACCGACGAGGTAGTTAATATTCAACTTCTCGACTTGGGTGCCGAGGCCGACGGAAACCACACCGATAATGACCGCCGCCCACTTGAAGGCCTTGAGGCGCTGTTCCGGCGACGAGTCTGGCTTAAGCATGCGGCCATAGATGTCGTGGGCGAGGGCGCTGGACATCGAGACCAGGAGGCCAGAGAAGGTCGACATGAACGCGGCGAAGGCGCCCGCGCACGTGATGCCGGAAAGGATGGAGCCGAGGAGTGGGTAGTCGCGGCCCGCGAGGAGCGTCGGTAGTTCCAGGACGACCTTATCGGTGCCCTTCGAGCCGACGGCATCGTAGAGCTCCGGCGTGAGTGAACGGCCGATGACCCCATAGATGGGCGGGAAGACGTAGAAGACGCCGATGAGGATCATAACCCACATGGTCGTGCGTTTGGCGGCTACCCCGTCCGGGTTCGTGTAGAAGCGAACCAAGATGTGCGGCAAGCCAGCGGTACCGCAGACCAGCGCGATGATCAGCGAGTAGGTGTAGAGTAGGGAATAGGGCTTCTTGTTCGCCTCGAGCTCGGCTTTTTCTTCGGGCGTCTTGGCGGCCTTGATGGCGGTGTCGACGGCCTTCGTTGTTAGGCTGCCGAAGGGCGCAATCCATTGTTCGTCCTTGGGGGCTTTGGCGGGGAGGGCCTTGCGTTCGATGCCAGCGGGAGCGGCTGCGACGGTTTCTTGGGCGGTCTTGTTGGCTTCGAGGTGCGACTGGTAATGGCCGACGATGGCAGCGATCACAAAGATCGGCACGGTGATCGCGAAGACCTTGAGCCAATACTGGAAGGCTTGGACGAGCGTGATGCCTTTCATGCCACCGAGCGCGACGTTCAGGGTGATGACGGCACCGACGACGATGACCCCGACGGAGTAGTGCAGGCCGGGGAAGATGTAGGCGAGCGTGGTGCCAGCGCCCTTCATCTGCGGCATCGTGTAGAAGAAGCCGATGAAGAGTACGAAGCAGACGGCGATCTTACGAAAGACGGGCGAGTCGTAGCGGCCTTCAGCGAAGTCTGGGATGGTGTAGGCACCGAACCGACGCAGCGGGCCGGCGATGAAGAGCAGCAGGAAGAGGTAGCCGCACGCGTAGCAGACCGGATACCACAGCGCATCGTAGCCATTGAGCATCACCATGCCAGCGACGCCCATGAAAGAAGCGGCGGAGAGGTATTCGCCCGAGATGGCGGAGGCGTTCCAGCCGACGGACACCGAGCGGCCCGCGACGAAGAAGTCGCCGGCGCTCTTGGACTTACCAGCGGTCCAGAAGCCCATACCGACGGTAATCACAACCGTGATCAACGAGAAGAAGGCGATCCAAGGGTCGATACCCTTGGCGGCGGGTTCGGCCGCGGCGAGGAAGGCGAGGAGGGCGCTCATGTTACTTCTTCAGGCCGTCCAGGGCGGCTTTGGCTTCGGAGTCCTCGAGGGCGATGGAGCGCTGGATGAAGACGAAGGAGATAATCCAGACAAACGGGAAGAACAGCACTCCCAAGATCAACCACGAGAGGGTGAAGCCATAGATGCGTTGGGCCATGAACTCCGGTTGGAAGTAGTTCAACAAGGGGAGGGCGACCAGCGCGACGATGAAGCAGAAGGCGCAAGCGATGGAGAGTTTGAGCTGGCCGCTCATCAAGCGCGCCAAGAACGCATCCGAATGGATGGGGTCGGGGGTGGGGTTCGACTCTTTCATGGGGTTGGCAGTACTCCGTGCAATTATTGGCGGACTGCAAACCCGATGATTTTGGCTTGGCTTGGCTTAATGCAACTATATTGCATCTAGTCACCCCATGAAATCCCCGCGTCTAAAACGGTTTAACCCGCTGTTCATTCTCGCGGCCTCAGCCTTGGCCGTCTGCGCCCAAGAGAAGCCAACTACCCCAGAAAAGTTGAAGGCCGTGGTAGTTAAGGGCACGACCATCGGCGGGGAGGTGACGGCAGTGTCTCCAGCGCTGACCCTGTCGGGTAAGGTCTTGGCTGATCTCTCGCAGTCCACCCTGGGGGACGTGCTCGCCGACGTCCCTGGCGTGGCCTCCAGTTACTTCGGTCCTAATTCGGGCCGCCCGATTATTCGCGGGCTCGAAGGCGATCGCCTCAAGATTACCCAGAATGGCACGAGCAGCCTCGATGCTTCCAGTGCTAGCCCTGACCATGCGGTCAGCGTTGATCCACTCACCATCCGCGAAGTCCAGGTGCTGCGTGGGCCGGCCGCGTTGCTCTATAGTTCAAGTATCATGGGTGGCGTTATCAATCTCCTCGATAATCGTATCCCGGTCGAGCGGTTGCCGCGCTCGGCCACGCTTTTCGGTCGCATGGGCTCCGCCGATGGTTTGCGTGCGCTCTCCGTCCTCACCGAGGGGTCCCTCGGTGACTTCGCCTACCACCTCGATGGTTTTAATAAGACAACGCAGGACCTCTCGACTCCCATCGGCCGCATTGCCGATACGGCCAGCGATAGCCAAGGGGCCGGGTTTGGTGTTTCACGCGTTGGTGCCTTCGGATACGTCGGCCTTTCTTATTCGGGCCTGAACTCCACTTATGGCGTGACCGAGCCGGGTATCGAGATCGGCCTTCGCCAGCGCCGTTGGGATCTCGCCGGCACCGTGAATGCCCCCACTGCGGCCTTGAAGTCGATCAGCTACAAACTCGGGGTCTCCGATTACGAGCACTCCGAGTTCGCCGCCGGTGTCGCGGGCAGCACGTTTGCTAATCAGGGCTGGGATGGACGTATCGACTTCGAGCTGACAAAGATCGGCTCGCTTGAAGGCGTGGTCGGTCTCCAATCCGGCCGCTTCGATTTCTCGGTTGTGGGCGCTGAGGCTTTCCTGCCGACTACCCATAATGCCAACGACGCAGTCTTCGGCTCGTTCGTCCAGTCACTCGCGCCCGACTCTCGGCTGCGCTACGGTTTCCGCGTCGAGTCCGCCAAGGTCTCGGCCGACGCTTGGGTCCACGAAGGTCTGGTGAGCAATCCCGGTTCGGCCTCCGCCTCGTTTACGCCCGCCAGCCTCGCCTTGGCTTGGGTCAAGGACCTGAGCCCGGAGTGGGCGACAACGCTCAGCCTCACGCGCACCGAGCGGGCACCGAATTATCAAGAGCTCTTCGCGGATGGTCCGCACGTCGGGACAGATGCTTACGAAGTCGGTGACGGGGCGCTCGGTAAGGAGCGTGGGATCGGTATCGAACTCGAGCTGGCCAAGACCCGCGGAGCGGTCTCCGGTAGTTTTTCGGTCTATTATAATCGCTTCAGTTCGTTCATCGCCCAACAGGCGAACGGCCAAGGTCCGAATCTCACGCTTAACGGCGGGGACGATCACTCGGGCCTCGCTCGTTACGACTTCGTTGCCGTGCCAGCCGACTTCTTTGGCGCTGAGGCTAAGGTCAACTATCAGCTCCACGACACCGCGACGGCCAAACTCGGGCTAGAGTTCTTTGGCGATTTCGTCCGGGCTTCAAACCGCGACACGTCCGAGGCTTTACCGCGGATCTCACCTGGCCGCCTGGGTGTGGCCTTGCATGGCCTCGCCTCAGGCTGGTCCTGGCGCCTCGATGCCGCCTATCATCTCGCTCAGGACCATCTGGCGACTTCCGAGACCCCGACCGCCGGCTACACGATGGTCGGCGCCAGCCTGGGACATGATTTCAAATTAGCTGGCACTGCTGCCCGTTTCACACTCCGGCTGACAAATCTCTTCGATGTCGAAGCCCGTAACGCCTCTTCCTTTATCAAGGATACCTTACCGTTGCCCGGCCGTGGCGTAGAGGCAGGCTTGAAGTTAAGTTTCTAAGCTTTGGCCGCCGTCCCTTCCATCGCCCTATTAGAACGCGTCTCTGCCTGGGCCGCCGCTCTCGGCGGGTGCGCGGTGGTGGTTTGCCTCCTCGGTGTCTGGGCCGATCCCGTCCGGGCTCCGCACGAGCACGAGCATGACCACGGGCCGGGCGCTCCGGTGCAATATTTCCGGCCACCGCCTTCCGCTCCAGCCGTGGCTGCCGCCGCGCCAGCCCCTGCGCTGGCCGCACTGCCGACGCCCGTCGTCGAGGCCCCGCTCGCCGAAGTGACTCCAGTCGTGCCCGTCACCGCCGCGCCTGCTTTGGTGTCCTTGGTTTCACCTGCAGTGGTACCGTCGCCCGCCACATTGAAGCCAATCGCTTCACTCGTGGTCCCCGCACCTGCGGCCGCTGAGCCATTCACGACGAATATGCCAGGCGACTTCCCGGAACCGCCCTATCCGCGCTGGGCCCGTCAGCAGGGAATTGAGGGCAACTTGCTTGTCCTCGTTGAAGTATCTTCAGCGGGTTCGCCCATCAGCGTCATCGTCCGGGAATCCTGCGGCTCGACGGCTCTGGATGACCATGCGGTCGGGTGGGTTCGCCAGCGCTGGATCTGGGCCCCGGGCCCGCCCCGCCGCTTCCTAGTCCCATTCATCTTCCAATTACAATAACCTCCATGCCGCCTCTCCTCGCCAACGCTGCCGTCGACCTTTTCCTTAAAGGTGGACCGATAATGTATCCTCTCCTGCTTGCTGGCCTTGTCGGCATCGCGGTCGTCGCGGAGCGTCTACTCTGGTGGGTGCGCGTCGCCGGCTGTCGCGACCCCCGTGCGGTCGCCGCTTCGCTGGCCGCGGCCGAAGCTGGTGATTGGGCCGCCGCTGAGCAGGCGGTTGCGAAATCCGCCGACCCGGTCGCCCGCGTGCTTCGGGCCGGGTTGGCCCATCGCACGGGCGCGTTTGAGGGTGCCGTGCAGGTGGCCTCCGCTGCCGAGCTACGTGAGGCCGCGCGCTATATCGGCGTCCTGGACACCCTCGTGACGTTGGCTCCGCTGCTCGGACTCCTTGGCACCGTGACCGGTATCATGGGCTCCTTCAACTCCATCGGTTCCGATGAACTCGCTGTGGCGAAGGTCACGGGCGGTATCGGCGAGGCACTCATCGCAACGGCGGCGGGTCTGGGTATCGCCATCGCAACGCTCCTTCCCCTGAATGTGCTGTCGGCGAGGTTGACTGGTCTGCAAGCCGACTTGGAGGCAGCTGCGACGGCCTTGCAGGTCGCGATCCAGAAGGGGAGGGCGTCATGAAGATTCCGTCCCCGTTGCCCCCGCGGCGCGCCCGGTTGGAGATCGTCCCGCTGATCGACATTATGTTCTTCCTGCTGGCGTCCTTTATGTTGGTAAGCGTCACGCTGCATAAGAACCATTGTATGCCCGTGAACCTCGAAGGCGCCGCCACCGCGCAGTCCGAGCTAAAACCCGACGCCGTCACCATCTCGGTCGACCGCGCTGGCCAGGTCTTCGTGGATCGCCAAGCCTCTACCTTGCCTGACCTCCGTTCCTTGCTCGCCAGTCGCGTGAAGGCTAACGCCGGCGTGGCGGTCTACATTGCGGGTGACGCCGACACCCCGCACGGCCGCATGATCGACGTCCTTGATTTCGTGCGCAGCGCCGGCGTCCAGAAAGTCGCCTTTACTGTCAAGGCGGCCGCCCGATGAGTTCCCGCTGGCCACTCGTTCTCGCCGCACTGTGCGTACTCCTATCGGCCTTCTGCGCCGTGCAGTGGGGCCGCGAGGCCGACCTGCGTGCGGAGTTGCTCACCAGCCGAACCGCCGAACGAGACCTGCGGACGAAGTCCGCCGAAGCCGTCCGTCTGGGGGAGACCTATGCGGCTGAGATCCGCCGGCTTGATGCACGGATCGGCGAACTGAAGCGCGCCGAGGAGGCCTTGCGTAAGGAACTTAGCGCTGCTCGCTCCGCCGAACAGTCCGCCCGCGTTACCGCTGCGGAGGTGGTGCCTTTACGGGCCTCGCTTGCAAAGCAGAACGATGCAATCAAGGGTCAGAATGCGACCGTCGCCAAACAGAACGACGCCATGCGTATTCAGAATGAGAGCTTGCGTAAGCTCATGGCCGAACGCGACGAAGTGGTGCGGTTGCTGAATGAGCGGACTGACCTTCTGAACAAGCTCAACGCCGGGCGAGAGGGGAAGTAGGCCGTTTGCCTAAGTTCAGGTCGGCTTCGCTTGTCTCATGCCTTGGGCTGGTTGGCTAAGTGAGTTACAGGTCTTTTCTAGGAGTCTTCACGCTCACTATCGCACAAATATTCTTCATATTATCGGTGGCTTTCTTTCAGCCCATTGCTAAATTTTCGCCATGTCTAAAACCACGCTCGTCCTCATTCTCGCCCTCGGTCTCGGGGGCGGCTTCTTGATCGCCCGTTTCGTTAAGCCTACGCCAGTGGCGGTCGATATCCCTAAACCAGCCGTCGTGGAAGCCCCGCGTCCGGTAGTGGCTGTCGCCCCGCTCGTCCGCCCGACCGCGCCGGCGATCACCGAGAAGTCCGCCGACGATATCGCCAAGGAAGAATTCAAAGCTCGCGCCAAGGCCTTCGCTGAAGAGACCAAAAAGATGGTCGAAGAAATTTCTGGTGGCGACCAAGCCAAGGTGCAGCGTGCGATGTTCGCCGGCATGATGAAGCCCGAAGGCCAAGCCATCATGGCGGAAGCCCGTGAACTCGGTGAAGCCATGCGCAACGCCACCCCGGCCGACCGTGAAGCCCTGACCCAGCGTTCTCTCGCCCTCCGTGACCGGGCCATGAACGCCCTCCGTGCGGAGATGGCCGCCCTCAATAACCCCGCCCCCGCCGCGCCGGTTGCGCAGCCAGCTGCAACGGGTGCACCCGCCGCCCAGCCTGCTCCGGTCATCATTATGTAAGGTCGGTTCATCCACCAAAGAAGAAGGGCCAGCTTGCGCTGGCCCTTTTGCTTGGCGGAGTGACCGACGCTTACTTCGTCGTGTATTCGGCCTGCGCGCCCTTGATGTTGCGCTTCTGCACCCAAGGCATCAGCGAGCGGAGACGCTGGCCGGTCTTTTCGATCGGGTGGTTCTCGCCCTGCTTGAGGAGCTTGTGGTAGTTCTTCAGGCCAGTCTTGTATTCCTTGACCCACTGGGCGGTGAACTTGCCCGACTGGATTTCCTTGAGGATCTCGCGCATCGCCTTGCGGGACGAGCTGTTGATCACGCGAGGGCCGCGGGTGATGTCGCCATACTTGGCGGTTTCGGAGATCGAGAAGCGCATGCCGGAGATGCCGGACTCGACCATGAGGTCGACGATCAGCTTCAGCTCGTGGAGGCACTCGAAGTAGGCCATCTCGGGCTGGTAGCCCGCTTCGACCAGGGTTTCATAACCCACCTTGACGAGTTCGGAGGCGCCGCCGCAGAGGACGGCCTGTTCGCCGAAGAGGTCGGTTTCAGCTTCTTCCTTGAAGGAGGTCTTAATGACGCCGGCGCGGGTACCACCGATGCCCTTGGCCCAGGCGAGGGCGGTCTTGGTGGCCTTACCAGAGATATCCTGCTGGACGGCGATGAGGGCGGGGACGCCCTTACCTTCGACGTATTGCGCACGGACAACGTGGCCGGGGCCCTTGGGGGCGACCATGGCGATGTCGACGTTCTTGCCGGGCTTGATCAGCTTGTAGTGAATCGAGAGGCCGTGGATGAAGAGGAC
>CAITUF010000283.1 GCA_903895475.1 uncultured Opitutia bacterium
CACCTTGGCCGCGGGTGTAGAGATAGCCCAGTTGGATTTGGGCCTCGGCATACCCCTGGGCAGCAGCCTTGCGATACCACGCCACCGCCTCGACTTCATCCTTCGCCACACCTTGGCCGCGGGCGTAGTAATAGCCCAGTTGGCATTGGGCCCGGCTATACCCCTGAGCAGCAGCCTTGCGCAACCACTTTACCGCCTCGGCTTCATCCTTCGCCACACCTACGCCGCGGGCGTAGCAATCCGCCAGATTGACTTGGCCATCGGCATTCCCTTGCTCGGCGGCCTTGCGATACGTGTTCATAATGGCCTTAATCTGTTCTGGCGTCATCACCGAAAAGGCCGACGAGGGAAGTAACGCCAAGACGGCGAGCAGGACAGCGGACAACCAATGGCGGGCGGCGAAATTCATAACAAACAACTATAACACGGCTAACACCATAGCTTGCATCGATAATAGCGATTTAGGTTATTGGAAAAAGGCATCAGTCCGGCTTCGTGGGGGAAACGGCGGAAGCACGGAACCACCACTTGAAGCCAAGATACCAGAGGAGCATCCAGAAAGGCAGGATGCTGGGGTAAGCTACGATACCTAACATGTAAATCCCGAGCGCGGCATCCTTCTGATCCATCCCAGGCACAAAGTGGATGCAATACTGGGGGAAACCCAGGAAGAAGAGCACGGTGTATACGATGAGACCGAGGATGAAGATGCCGCAGGAATTAGACGGGGGATTTTCAGGATTTTTCTGCGTACTCATGGCCACTGACTATAACACACCACGCGCATGGGCGTGCATCGATAATCCTGATGCAGGCTATTAGGCGAGGCGCAGCCTTCCGCTACGCAGGCAAGCCAGAGGCGGCGGCCTCCGCTTGAGTGGAGCTGAGGCTATCCGCTGAGGAGCCTTGGCACGTGCGAACTCCAACGAACCGGCTTCGGCGGGAGCCCATAACGCTCACTGATACTTTCGCATGGAACGTGTAAAAACGCGGAGGAGACGCGCCGCCGCCGGATCCCTTGCGGCCACGGCTTTGATCTGGACTTCGCTCGCCTCAATGAGTCCGCCCCCGCGCCTTCGCTCCTCCCGCAACCAAGCCCGAGCCTGAGGGTGCCCCAACATTTCATCATCAGGGACCCCAGGTGGCATCGATTCCGCGGGTATATTGATCAAGCCCTTGCCGATATCTTCTGCGAAGTCGCGTACGACGGAGCACCAGGACAGGGCCGCCACCACCGCGGGTACCTCGCTCGCCTGCGTCCGGCATCCCGCGCAACGCAACATGAGGTTAAGCGAAGCATGAAAAGTCCTGAACATATGCACCTGCAAGGCCAGTTCGGAGAGCCGTAAACGCTGCACCCTTCTCTTTGCGTCGTCATGCATCGCCGCCAATAGTACCGCCACATCTGCCCTCGCAACGTCAGCTTCGGACGCAGGTAAACGTTGCAGCGACTCATAGAAAGAGGCGCCCAGGCAATCCAGCACCCCGGCCTCCGCCAACAAACCCGCCTGCCAATGGGTTTTTATCCGTTCCGCCAAACTATCCAAATCCTCCGAACAGGCACGGTCGCCGTCCATATAGTCGTCGAACAACTGGAGGAATGCATAACCCATGCGGGCCGGTCGCGACCTCTGCCAATCCGTCAATGCCCGGCCGTACACCGCCCCGAAGACCAGCAGATATCGAGGATGCCGCAGGCCGAAGCGCAAACACTCACGGACGCAAAGTCCTTCCCGCCGCAACGTGCGTAGGAAAGACCCACTCGCAGGGTAAACTTCCACGGTCACGGGCGACATGGGATCACGCTGTGAAACATCGGGCACGGTCAAGCGGCCGACGGGTCAGTCGGATTTAGGCAAAGGCCGAGGGCCTCGCCACATGCTCAGGTAAATCCGGAGAAAAGAGGGTCGATGCTCCTCTGGATCCACATACTTCCCGAGCTGACTCCAAGGAACCTCGGGATGCTGGTGATGCGCCTTGTGGTGGTGGTAGTTCAGAAAGATCCAGCGCACCACCGGATTGACATGGAGGTTCCAAGCCCCTTCCCGCACATCCAGCTCAGACCAGGCGTGGTCGGCATACTGCAACGAACTCCAGTTCACCGCAAAGGCGGCATAACAAAGTAACCAGCCCCACCAGGTGACTCCAGCCAGCAAGACGACAGATACCTGCAAGGCTATCGTGAAGAGGATTTCCAGCCGGATCTTACCGACGGGCGCATCATCAAATCCAGCGAACATTGCGTTCGCACCGGTCTGCTGGGCGATCCGGGAATCCTGATCCCGGAGGAACCTGAGTTGAAAAGCACCTGGCCAGAACAGGTAGAGGATGATGCCGAGCGGTGACGCTAACCAGTACAGGCCAGTCAGGATGGCATACCATTGGGCCCGCTTCAGGAACTTATTGTCCTCCGGACGGAGGTAATCGAACTGCTCTACTTCGGTCCGGTTATTTCGGTGATGCCGCAGATGGAAGATGCGCTGAAACGTAAGCGCGGTCGGAAAGAACGCCGCGGCGATACGGCCACCCCACTCGTTCACCCGCCGGTTAGGGTGGAAGATCTGGTGGACGGATTCATGTAACAGCGAGAAAATCGTGTTATTCAAAAACGAGAAAGCCACCACCGCACCCGCCAGCACCCATCCGTTGGCCGGATGGGATGCCAGGTAAAGCAGGCCGATGTTCCCCAGCGCCGCCCCCGCCAGCAGCACTAGGTTCAATCTCGCCGGAATGGCGTTCTTCACAGCCGGCAAGCTCACGCCCGCTTAGGCCTTGGTGGAGGCTTCCGTCCGGCGGCGGCGACCGATGAGCAGGCCGGCGAGCAGGCCAGCGACCCCGGCGATACCCACGCCCTTATAAATCCAACCCTTGAGGGCATCGACCACCGGGTTATCAAAGATGGAGGGACCGAACTGGAATGCGATGACGGTCCAGGCGCCGTCTTTCCGGGCCATGGTCGCCGTCCAGCGGCAGTTCACGACGAACTCGGCGCCATCCGTGAAACTGTAGGTCCCCATGGACGTGCCACGATTGATGGCGATATCCGGCGAAAGCAGGATGCTGAGGTGATCCGCCTCGAACTCATGCTGCACCTTGGCGATGGAGTGGTCCTTGTTAATCATGTGCCGGTTGAAGTATTCCAAGATACCCTGCTTGCCGCGGGCGCTCTGGCCGTTCATCGCCGTCAATAAGCAATCCGGATGCACGAACTTCAGTAAAGCCTCCATGTCCTCCACCTTACCCGAAGCGCCCACCTTATTGAAGGCCGCTTGGATTGCGACGCGCAGGGCGATGAGTTCTTCATGCGCCTGGCGTTCCGCGGGCGGCAAGGCCGCCAGCACGGCAACCGGCGTCGACGATGACGGGGACTGGGCGTCAGCCTCGGCAGCCAACAAGGATGCCATCAAGACCAACAGAGCAGCGTATTTCATCCCCCCAGCCATATCGGCCAGCGGTGCGTTGTCACTGTATTAAAAATTTAATGAGTATCGATATTTTCGATACTCTATTCGAGATTATCAATGGTCGCGCTTTCGGGCTTAATGCTATACTTTTGCCGCACAGGCCCCCACCCTGAGCAAGTCGCCCACCCTACCCCATGCACCCACCCTACCAGCTGCCCTCTTTTCGCGACCCACGGTGGCTGTTCGCCGGCCTCCTGACATCCTACGCGGTCATCGGCAGTATGCTCTTGGGGATCAATCGGGATTTATGGCAAATTCTGCTAACGGTCTCGCTCAGCATAACCCTGGATCTGAGTTTAGCCTGGCTCCTCCGTGGTGAGCGGATCTTCCCGCTCAGCGCCTACATTACTGGGCTCGGCCTCTCGCTCCTCATCAACTACCCGCACGACTACTATCTACTTGGTCTGCCGGTCTTCTTTGCCATCGCCTCGAAATACGTCTTCACCTTCCAAGGTCGCCACGTCTTCAATCCCGCGCTCTTTGGCGTGTTGTCCGCCTTATGGCTAGGCGGCGGCCAGTTCGCGACGTCCCCGCCTTATCAATGGGGCGCCCACCCCTGGTGGGCGGCCGCCTTCCTGGGAGTGGCGGCGCTGTTCTGTTTCGTCGGTAAAATCCAGCGCACGCCGCTCATCGTCACATTCCTACTTTCCTTTACGCTCCTAACCCTAGTCCGGGCATGGTTCATGCGCTGGCACCTACCTCCGGAAACCTTAATAGCAGGGACCTTAATCTCGCCCGCCTTCTTCCTCTTTGCCTTTTACATGGTGACTGACCCTAAGACCTCGCCGGCCGAGCCGCGCGCCCAAGTGCTCTGGGCCGTCGCCATCGCGGTCCTCGATTTCCTCCTTCACCTTAACTCCTCGCTCGCGACGATTTTTATCGCCCTGTTCAGCGTTACCCTCGCGACCTGGGCCTGGCGCCACGTCCGCGAAGTCGCTCGAACGGGATGGACAATGCTGCTCCCGCCCGCGGCTTGGCTTCGATCGACCGCCGTGCTCGCCTTGCTCGGCGTGAGCGGCTGGTTACTCTATACGAATATCATCCACGCCAAAGTGAGTGGTCCGACCCCCGGGTTCACCTTCGTGAAGCTGCCCTCCCTAGAGGAGCCTCGCCTCGGCCACACCCTCACCGAGGTCGACCCACGCGTTGCCCATGTCGCCAAGTGGGTCTTATCCGTGGGTTCCGCCGTGGCCGTGGGAGATTATGACGGCGACGGGCTCATGGATTACTTTGTCACCAATCCGTTGATGGAGCCAGCATTCCGTAACGCGCTTTACCGCAACGAAGGAGGCATGAAGTTCAAGCGCATCCCGCTACCCGCCCTCGATGAGATCAGCCAGCACCCTAAAAAGTTCGGCCTCATCTCTTGTGCGCTGTTCGTTGATTTTGATAACTCTGGACGGCAATCGCTCCTGCTCACGAGTGGCTGGGGTAAAGTGCGCCTGCTCAAAAACACCGTCGACAATCAAGGGGCCATTACCTTCCGGGACGTCACTGCCCAAAGCGGCATTGATGAATACACCGTCAGTATCGCCGCGACCATGGCAGACTTCTCTCAATCCGGTAAGCTAGATTTATTCATCGGGAACGCGCTTTCGCCCACCCTGCCGGATTACCCCGTGCCGACCGAGTTTAACATCTTCCACCTCCCGGCGCCGGCATTCCCGGACGATCGACGCATGTTCCACTTCATGCACTCGACTTGGCACAACGCTGAGAACGGCGGCCTCAACGCCTTCTACCGGAACGACGGCGACGGCCACTGGACCAAGCAGGACGTCCGGAAACTAGGCTTACCCGAAACCCATTGGACGATGGCCGTGGGCGTGGCAGACTTTAATCACGACGGCTGGCCCGACCTTTATTGCGCGAGTGATTACGGCCCGGACGACATCTACCTCAACGCGGCCGGTAAAGGGTTCCAGCGACAGGCAGGCACTTTCCAAGGCAGCGTCGGCCGGGATACCTACAAAGGAATGAATGTCTCGATCGGCGACTTAGACAACAGCGGCGCACTTGACGTATATGTCTCCAATGTCCACGCCCCACTACAGGCAGAAGGTAGCCTGGCATGGCATGTCGACGCCCGCGGCCAATGGCATGACCGCGCCAGCCCGCGCCGCATCATCAACGAACAGCGCTTCGGTTGGGGCGCCGCCATGGGTGACCTGAATCTCGACGGCCACCTCGACCTCATTCAAGTGAACGGCATGGTGGACGACACTGCCGACAAGTTATTTCCAGAGAAGCGCGACTACTGGTATCGGGCCTCACAAGTGATGCGCGCCGGACCCGATGTGCATAGCTACGCCGATCGCTGGCCAGATCTCCGCGGCTACGATATCTGGGGCCATCAGCTTAACCGCGTCTACCTCTCCGATGGCGGCTCGCCCGCCCGGTTCAGGGACGTGGCCGATGTCGTGGGAGTCACCGAGAAAAGCAACAGCCGGGCCGTCGCCATGGTGGACCTCGACAATGATGGACGCCTAGATGCGATCGTCGTCCATCAATTTGCCGGGCCTGACATCCTTCATAACGTGCCGACGAAGGGACCCACTCGACATTGGGTGGGCTTCCACTTGGTCGGCGACGGCCGTGAGGTGAACACCGATGCGGTTGGCGCCACCGTCCAGCTTCGCGACGCCGCTGGCAACCAGCGCCGGGATGTGTCCCTGACCTCAGGTTTTTCCGCCCAGAGCGACCGCCGGCTCCACTTCGGATTGGCGGATGGCTCCGCGCCAATCGGCATCGAGATCCGCTGGCCTAACGGCAAGAAACAACGACTAGAAAACATCGAGCCCGATAAATATCACCGGATCGCTTACCCCCGAGAATAACTAAATGTCTCTTCAAAACGAGTGGTATATCGGTTGCGAATCACGTCGGCTGAAGAACCGTCCCTTGGCGGTGCGCCTCTTCTCCACCGACTTCGTATTATGGCGCGATGCGGAGGGGGTCGCACATGCTGCCGTGGATCGTTGCGCTCACCGCAACGCCCCTCTATCCAAGGGTTCCGTGGAAGCCGGCTGTCTCGTCTGTCCCTACCATGGCTGGAAGTATGATGGCGCCGGCGAATGCCGACATATCCCATCCCTGGCGGAAGGTCGCCCGATTCCTGCTGCCGCCCGGTTACTTACCCGCTCCATTTACGAACAGGATGGCTACGTCTGGCTGTGCCCAGGCGTGGCTCCCACCCATGCTCCACGATCCTTCCCCCATTGCGACGCCCCGGGATGGACGACCTTTCGGATGCGGACCCGCTTCGATTCCAACGTCGAAGCATGCCTCGAAAACTTCCTCGACTGCCCGCACACCGCGACGGTCCACCGCGGCTGGTTCCGCAACCCCGACCCTCGCGAGATGGACGCCGTCGTACGCAAGGGCCCGGACTCCGTGGAAGTGGCTTTTGAAAAAGAGCCTACGACCAACAGCTTCATCTCGCGGTTGTTCTACCCGAAGCACTGCCAACTCCACCACACGGATCAATTCCTCATGCCCAATCTGAGCCGCGTCGACTATCGCTTCGACGACCGGCATCACTTCATCGTCACTTCCCAAGCTTCTCCGGTGGACGAGTGGACGACCGAAGTCTACACGGTCATCACTTTCTGCTATGGACGGATCGGCTGGCTGGTACGGCTGGCGTTCGAACCCATGAGCCGCCATATCATCCAGCAGGACGTGGATATTCTTAGGTTGCAGGGAGCGAATCTCCGTCGCTTCGGCGGAACTGATTACACCCATACCGAGACCGACCTGATCGCCCTCCACATGCAGTCGCTGCGTCGGCGGGCCGAACGCGGCGAAACGGCGGGCACCGAAGTGAACGAAAAGCGAGTTCGCCTTCGCTTCTGATGAGCCCCTCGGAACGTCAACGGTGGCTAATGCCATCTGCGCTCGCGATCCTGCTCGCGCTCTGCCTCGGCTTCGGCTGGGCGCAGAATACGTATGGCTCGCTCGGCGGTAGAATCTCCTGGGAAAAGTCGCTGTGGATTTTCACGGCTTTGACGTTTTTCTACCTACTACCCTCGTGGCTGTGGCTCGATCGCTCCGTCGAGCCGGCGACCCGGAAGCTGGCTGGTATCTTTCTCACTGGCTTCATCCTCCGTGCGCTCGTGGAATTGCCTCTACTCATCTTCACCCTGGTATGGCGTTGCTGGCATGGCATCTCGCATGACTTGCTGATGCTGGGGCTGGTGCTCTTGGCCCTGCCGAAGCTACCATCCGGCCCAGGCCAGAATTTCGCCAGACTACTGGTCGTCGTGCTGCTCTGCGAAATCCTGAATGCATGGATGTTTGGCTTCACCGGTAGCCCGGAGACCGGGATTTACTTCGCGGACGACTCCAGCCGCTTCGCCCTCATTAATCAGATCACCCGCTGGGAGCTGCTCGCCTGCCTCATCGGGCTAGCCCTCTGGCTGCGCAGTTACTTTACCACGTCCCGCCCATGACGCTCCATCATCGTATCGTCGCGCCACGCGGCCTCACTGGGCCCCAGCACGAGCGGATGTTTGCCCTGTTCGCAGCCCATTACGCGCACGTGACCCGACAGGGTTTCGAGGCAGACCTCGCCGCGAAGACTTGGGTGATTCTCCTACTTGATGATCAGGAGGAGATCCGGGGCTTCTCCACACAGGAGGTTTATCTGTTCACGAACGCCGGCCGCGACCAACACATCCTGTTCTCTGGCGATACCATTATCGAGCCGGCCTGCTGGGGCTCCCAGGAACTCGTGCGAGGTTGGTGCACAATTGCCGCCCGCCTGCTTTCCGCCGCTGGCGACACCCCCTGCTACTGGTTCCTGATTTCCAAAGGCTATCGCACCTATTTATACCTTCCGCTATTCTTCCTGACGTATTACCCCCATCATCAAGGTTGCGGCATGGAGCTCAAGCCCCTGCTCGATGCGGTGGCCGAAGCAAAGTTCACCCGCGCCTATGATCCCATCAGTGGCCTCATCCGCTTCGACGAAACACACGGACAACTGGCGAAAGCTTTGACGGAGATCCCATCTAAGCGTGAAGACGACCCAGCCGTCAGCTTCTTCCTTAAGCGCAATCCAGACTTCGCGCAGGGCGTCGAGCTGGCCTGTCTGGCCCCCATCACGCTGGCCAACACCCACCGTATCGGGCGCGCCCTGCTCACCCATGCCACGCTTCACAGCAATGTTACGGTTTAAGGCCGCGCTGGCCAACCGCGTCTGGCGCCGGTTATGCGAACCCGCGCGACGCCGCTTCCAACAATCCTTGGCGAATCCGGCCGCAGCCCAATCGGCGGTCCTAAAACGTATTTTGGGGCGCCATAGTCAGTCCACTTATGCTCGCGGACTTGGCTTAACTCCTGACTCGAGTTACGCGCACTTCAGCCAGACCGTGCCCATTGCGAACTACGCCGACCTCGAACCTTTTATCGAGCGAGCGAAGCAAGGTGAGCACCACGTCTTATGCCGCGGGCCCATCCGCGCCTTTGAACGTACCAGCGGAACGACGGCTGGCGCCAAATGGATTCCGTTCACCGATGACCTGCGCGGGGAATTCCAGGAAGCTGTCCGGGCTTGGATGGGTGACCTCTATCAACGCCATCCGGATCTGGCCGGCGGCCGGGCGTGGTGGGTCGTCAGCCAATTACCGCCTGAACCCACGGTCACGTCCGGAGGCATTCCCATCGGTCTGGCCAACGACGATGCTTACCTGGGTTGGTGGGAACGGAAGTTCGCTTCGTGGTTGCGCGTCGCCCACACGACCGACCTCACCACCGCTGCCCACGAACTCAGAATGGCCCCAGACCTCCGACTTATCTCGGTCTGGAATCCCAGCTACCTGGCGTTACTCCTCGAGCGGCTACCGCCTGACTCTGCGCATACGCTTTGGCCTGCCCTCAGGATTATCAGCGGATGGGCGGACGCAGGCGCAGGTGCCGATGCCCAGGCAATCCGTAAGCTCTTCCCGCAAGTCACGTTCCAACCTAAGGGACTACTCGCGACCGAGGGCGTGATAACTATCCCGTGGGGGGCGGAATCCACTGGCACCCTCCCCGCCCTGCACTCGCACTTCCTAGAATTCCAACACTGTCAGACACGCGAAATCTTTCGGACCCATGAAGTCAGGCTAGACGAAGACTATGAAGTCATCCTGACCACCAGTGGCGGACTTTGGCGCTATCACCTCCAGGATGTCGTGCGGGTCACTGGCTGGGAACAAAAGACCCCGCGACTGCGCTTCCTTGGCCGTGCCGACGGTGGCTGCGATCTACGCGGGGAAAAACTGAACCCGATATTCGTCCAAGGCGCTCTGCAAAAACTTACCTTGGCCTTCGCGATGCTGGCTCCGGCCGAAAACTCCCCGACGCCCGGCTACGTCCTATTCACCAGCGACCCCGAAGTGAAAGCCGCCGCCCTTGACGCGGCCCTCAGTGCGAACCCCTACTACGCCCATGCCCTGTCGGTCGGCCAGCTCGCCCCCGCCCGGATCTTCCTGGTGTCGGACCCCTTGCCCACGCGCCGATATCTCGAACGATGCGTACAGCTCGGACAACGGAGCGGCACCGTCAAACCCGCCGTCCTCCACCCCTGCCCCGGCTGGGAAAAATGGTTCTGCGGAAAATTCAGGGCCCACCCATGAGCGCTTCCCGATTTCAAGCCACGCCCGCGAACAGCGAGGATGACCCAGCCTTACGCGCCATCCTCGCCCATACGTCGCTACCCGGCACACTGAGCGTCACCCTCGAGCGCGAACCGTCCTTCTTCAGAGGCTGTCCGGATGCCCACCGTCACGATGTCGTGGCCGTTCGCGATTCCGATCGGACCATCGCCGCCCTAGGCTCCCGCTGCGAGCGCGCCGCCTGGGTCCAAAACCAACCCGCGACCGTCGGCTACCTTGGCGACCTGCGAATCCTTTCCCCCTACCGTGCTTTGGCGGGTCGGATTTTAATCGAAGGCTATCGTTATATCAAAGAATTGGAAAAGACTCGCCCCACCGCGGCAACCTACACCGCGATCTTCGAAGATAACATCCCCGCGCGACGCGCCCTCATCGGCGGGCGGGCGGGCTTACCGCACTACCTCGACCTAGGTCGCCTGCATTGTCCCGCCCTACTGGTGCATCCTTGGGCACGCTGCCCGAAATCCAGACGCTTCACATGCCGGGTCGCGACGGAAGCGGACTTTCCAGTCCTGGCGGACTTCCTGAATACAACCTTTCGCCAACGCGATCTCGCGCCCGTGCATTCCGCCGCCGATTTCATCGCCGGCCAAAGATGGCCCGGATTAAAAGCCGAAGATTTCATCATGGCATGGGAGAACGGAACACTGGTGGGCTGTATCGCGCTCTGGGATTTACGCGCCTTCCGCCAGATTCGGGTCCAAGCCTACCAAGGCTGGCTACATTACGCCCGACCGATTATTTCCAGTGCCATGGCATTGCTCGGCTGGCATCGCCTCACCCCGCCCGGCGTTTTAGTGCCCGCCGCCTTCGCGAGTTTTTTCGCCGTGGCAAACCATGACGTCGGACTTGGCCGATTATTGCTGAGGCACGCTCGCCATGCCGCTGCCCGGCGAGGGATCAGCTTGCTTTTCACCTGCCTGCATGAAGGCGACCCTTTGCTCCCTGTCTTACATGGCTGGCTAGCCATACCCACGGTCGGTAGACTTTACGAAGTATCCTTCGACGGACAGGCCCGGTTAACGCCGGAACGGCCACCGCACGTAGAGGCTGCCCTACTTTGACAATGAATGTCGCAGGCGGCGTTGGCCGTAATTCCACACGCCTAACGCCAAAGCATAACCTGCAAGTACATCGAAAACGTGATGCTGGTGGAGCAGTAAAGTGGAGACCGCAATCAGCACCCCCCAAGCCCGGAGCGCCCACCGACCGCTCGTGCCCAACCGGACCGCATAGTGTTCCACGCACATCGTGGACAAGGCCACGTGTAATGATGGCACAAGATTGTGATCGAGATTCAACGTGTCCGCCAAAGCGAAAAGCGGCCCCCAGCCGCCGAGCGCTTCCGGCGGCGGATAGGCAAGATCCGCTGGGATGAGCAGGAAGCCCAAACCCGCCAGCAGGATAATCACAATTGATTGGCCAGCGAGCGCATCAATTTCCCGTTTCGTTCGCAAGACCCAGGGCGCCAGCGGAAAAAGCACCGCATAGGCCGAGATATAGATTAGCGTGAATCCGGGCAGGAAAGGGATGCGCCGCTCCCACACCATCGCAATACTCACTCGGGCAATGCGATGCTCGGTGATCCACTCCGCCGCACCAAAGATTAAACCAAAGCACAGCGCCACCCCGAGGATACGCCCCAGAGCGTGCCTCAGCTGCACTGAGTTCGGCCAGGCGAGGAAGGGAGACTTAACCAAAGGCTTCATGCGCAAAAGGTCACCAGCCTCACCGCAAGGCCCATCCTGAGGCACGTGCAGGACGCTTTCGCGGAACGGACTGAATGGAGTGAGGGCATCGAGTTTGAGCCCAACGCAGAAACTGCCTGCAGGCTTCATCCTGTATGTGAAGACGGGCGAGCGGGACAACCTCCATCACCTCACCTTCGCCTGAAAAATCAGTCATCCCCGACAGCTATATTATGGGTTAAAACCTTGGCAGTCCTGCGGCTTCGGATAGGTTTTCTAGATGAATCATTCTAGTAAAATCGGAGACGAAGACCGCAGCGCCCCGATGACCGGAGTCGAAGAACTTCCCCAGGCTCCGCCCGCCGCGGCCTTTGCCCAATATCCCGCTTCATGGTACCCCTTTTGTCACGTCGACGAACTCCGCACCAAGCCCGTTAGCAAGCGTATCCTTGGACGCGACCTAGTCGCCTTCCGCACCGCGAGCGGCAAGCTTTCCGTGATCAATGCGCGCTGCTCGCACCTTGGCGCCAACCTCGGCTGCGGACATGTCATCGGCGAATCCCTCCAATGCCCCTTCCATAACTGGAAATATGGCGCCGATGGCCGTTGCACCCACGTTCCCGGCGCAACGAGGATTCCCGATTTCGCCCGCCAGGATGCATATCCCGCCGTCGAACGCCATGGCTACGTGTTTTTCTTCAACGGTCCGGAGGCTCTCTTCCCGCTCCCGTTCTTCTTCGACGAGCGAGCCGAAGACTACACTGGCGGGCAGCTCTTTAGCTTCGATTCCGACTGCCCATGGTATGTGACGTCCGCCCACGCTTGCGACATCCAGCATTTTGAGGCGGTTCATGATCGCCGACTCCTCGCGAAGCCGGTCATCGATTGCCCCGCCCCTTTCGCTATGCGTAATCGGTACCACGCCGAATTAATCGGCGACACCTTACTGGACCGAACGCTTCGTCTCATAGCCGGACCAGAAGTCAAAATCACCATCACCACCTGGGGCGGCACGATGGCGCTAATCTCGGGCGACTTCACCCGAGCGCACAGCCGCTTCTTAATATCGTCACAGCCCTTGGAGAACGGTAACACCTTGTGCGTAGGCATCGTCTTCACCCGGACCCATCAAAACCCTATTGGCCGACTGTTATGGGATCCGGCCATCCTCTTCGTACGCCGAATCTTTACCCACGGTTACCTCAAGGACGAAGCCCGTCGCCTCCGCCAAACCTGCTACAACCCCGCCGGACTCATCGCCCCCGACCGTCCAATGATCGAATATTACCGATGGCTGGCGGGCCTAAGCCAAGGGGCGGCACAATACGCCCCCACGCAGCCACCGTCTAGGTAGTAGGCGCCACCGATACCACTGAGGCCCAAAAGGGCGGGCCAGCGGGCAAGCGGGCGCTCACTTGACCGCATCCTTGGCCTGCTTCGCCGCCTGCCTGGCGGAGAGCGCCGCGGCGAGTTCCGCTACGCGTCGCTTGCCGGCGATGACCGTAGAAGGCGAAAGGCCGGCCACCAGCTCTGACATCCCGGGCTGATTCAATCCCGCCAGACTGGCATAAGCGTAAGCCTCAGCCTCGTCCTTCCAGACGCCCTCCCCCGTCGCATAGCAACGGGCGAGGTTCGCCTGGGCCGGCGCAAATCCTTGGTCAGCGGAGAGTCGATACCAATAGACCGCCAGCTTTCGGTCCGGGACGACGGCTTGTCCGATGTAATGACAGACTCCGAAGTTATTCTGGGCGAGCGCTTCGCCTCGCTTCGCGGCGGCGCTGAGAGTAGCGAAAGCATGCGCGCTTAGCACCCGTTCCCTCGGCTCGGCGGTCACTGCGGACTCCAGGTTTACGCCCGTAGTTTGTATCGCCCAAGCCATCCCGCCTATCACCACTGCCGTGAAGATGAATAACGACTCGAAGCCGGAGTTAGGATTATTTGAGCTAAGATAGTGCGGGACGTATTTGGATTTTTCGAGATCGCGGTTCTGACAGCCAGTAAGCCCGAGCATGCAGACGAGAGTCCAGACCTTCATGGTAATTTAATTTCGACGGCCCGCTGCCGTACTGAGGTGCGGAAGGCGGCGAAAGCTTCCTTAGTTAAGCGTTTCTCCGTATTCGCCTCGACATAAACCAAGCTGGCCCTGGCTTGCTCATGGACCGGCGCGGCCAAAGACCACCAGGCGCAGGCCTCGATATCGTCACGCCCTACCCCGATTTCGTTGTAGTAACAAAGTCCGAGTTCATTTTGCGCCTCGGCGAACCCCTGTCGGGCCGACTGCTGGAACCAGAAGGTCGCTTGTCTGACATCCCGGATAGCCCCGCGGCCACGCAGATAGCAGAAGGCCAGCTCGCACTGAATTGCCGCGTCTCCTTTGACCGCAAGCGCCCTCAGTTCTTCGAATCGGTGCACCTGCGACAACAGCTCAGCCTCGTGGGCCTCCGCGGCATTCTTTTTGTCGATTCTTCGTTTAAGCATCACGGACTCCTGTATCAGAATAAATGGCAAAACAATCACGTCTCCCGGCTGACTGGGACCCTTGGGCTCATTCTGCCAAGCGCGATAAGATGCTTCGGAGCATCCCGTAGTGACGAGCATGACCGCCACGCCCATCAGTCCAGCCAGGAGGCCGGCCAGCCTAGGGCCTGCATTGCGGGATTTCATCACAGGAATGATATCACGACGGCGACGAACGCGTTCATCGATAATGTCGATGTCGGGTATCATTGGGAGACGATGAGACCTGATTCGAAACAGCACACGGGGTCAGAGCGTGACCTGGTTTAGTGCGTAACTAAAAACACCCTAAATGGGTGAATCTAGTTACGCCTACGTTAGGGTACGGCCTGACCCCATGGATAACCCGACCCCATGCATAACCCGCGACCAGGAGAAATCGACCACGGCCGATGATCAGGGCAAATGGACTGAGCGTCTTGACACCCTATCTTAAAATTTCTTTAAGTGAGCCTATTCCCCGTCCACAAAATCTGGGAAAAATCCCCCCAAGCCTCCATCAGAATCGTCCCATGCCTCTGCACCTTACCGTCTTCCAGATCATAAAGGATTATAAATTCACGATAGCGCCATTGGCGTTTTTGATGCTTCTCCATGGGGTGGTATATGCCAAGGTCGTCCTTCCGCCGGTGTTGAGCAGTCACATGGTGCTGCAGCGTGGGATGAAAGTGCCAGTCTGGGGAACGGCCGCGCCCGGCGAAAAGGTGACGGTAAAATTCCGTGACCAGGAGAAATCGACCACGGCCGATGCGCAGGGCAAATGGACGGTGAGTCTTGATTCGCTGAAAGAAGGCGGGCCTGATGTCCTGACGGTGGCCGGTTCCAACACGCTTAAGCTGGAAGACGTCCTGGTTGGCGAGGTCTGGCTCGGCTCGGG
>CAITUF010000284.1 GCA_903895475.1 uncultured Opitutia bacterium
TCGACCTTTGCCCGCAGCTCGGCTCCCGCGTCACGATGGCTGGCCGGAACCTTCGCGTGAATAATTACTTCGCGGACTTCGAGGCGGATGTCGCCCGAGAGTTTCCGCGCTCTATCGATCGCTTCCGCGCGCTGGATGCCTATCTGTCGGGTCTGGATGAGGCGGCCTTGGAGGCGCGGGGTGGTTCGGCCCGCGCGCTGCTGGATGAACGACTCGGCGACCCCCTCTTGCGCGATATGCTCCTGCTGCCGACCTGCTTTTATGGCAGCGCGGTCGAAGACGATATCGAGGTCTCGCAGTTTGCTGTCATGTGGCGCTCTTTGTTTAAGGAAGGCTTCGCCCGACCGTTCATCGGTGTCCGTCAGGTCATTCGTTTACTCATTGATCGTTGCCGCGAGCATGGCGTCGAGCGACGCATGAAGTGTGGAGTTCAGCGCCTCGAGGTCCGGGGCGACCGCGTGGCGGCCATCGCTTTAGACGACGGCACGGAGGTCACCGCCGAGCGCGTGTATTCCTCGGCGGGCGCGATCGAGACCTTGCGCATGCGCTCTGATCAGGCGCCCCTCGTCGGCGCTAGCGAGGTTGGCCGGCTGGGTTACGCCGAGACTATTACCACCTACGAACCGCAGGCCTTCGCTGGCTTTGGTTGGCAGGATACGATTATTTTCTTCTGCGACGACGAGCGGTTCTCGTACCGTGCCCCGGTGGACTTGGTCGATCCGCGCTCGGGGGTTATCTGTATTCCTAACAATTACCAATACGGACCAGGCCGCACGCTGGACGAAGGCTGGTTACGCGTCACTGCCTTAGCTAACCACGATGCTTGGTGCCGCTTGCCGGAAGCCGAGTACCTGGCGCAGAAGCAGGCTTGGTGTGCGCGCCTCAATCGCGTTGCCCGGGCGCACTTGCCCGCGGTAGCGGACGCTGTCCACGACGCAGCCCAGACTTCGACCGATGTCTTTACGCCCCGCACTGTCCGTAAGTTTACGGGGCACTTAAATGGGGCCATCTACGGGGCTCCGACCAAGCGTCGGGATGGCCGAACCGATGTCGCCAACCTCTTTCTCATCGGCACAGACCAAGGCTTTTTGGGCGTCACCGGCGCAATGCTTTCTGGTATTTCGATGGCCAACCTGCATGGTTTGAAGGCCTGACCCCATCCCCATGAGTGCGCCCGATTTTTCGTCTACCCCACGTCCATTATGGCGAGACCTCGTGCAGCCGGCCGTGATTGTCGGCGCCCTGGGCTACTTCGTTGATATCTACGACCTCACGCTCTTCATGACGGTGCGTGAGAAGAGCCTCGGCCCGCTGAAAGATGGCGGGTTAGGATTGGAGAGCCTTATTTCGGGGGCGCCTTGGTATAAGGACCTACTTTCTTGGCAGATGGCAGGTATGCTCCTCGGCGGTATCTTCTTCGGCATCCTTGGCGACCGCATGGGCCGTCTGACGACCCTCTTCGGTTCCATCCTGCTGTATTCTATCGCAAACATCGCCAACGGGATGGTCGACACTTTTAACGCCTACGCTGCGTGGCGCTTCATCGCCGGTATTGGCCTCGCGGGTGAGCTCGGCGGGTGCATTGCGCTCGTGTCCGAGACGCTGTCCAAGGAACGCCGCGGTTACGGAACTGCCTTGGTTGCTACGGTGGGCGTTTTTGGGGCGGTCGTCGCTGGCTTCATGGCTGACCATGTTGACGCCATTGGGGCGATCTTTGGGACGGCCGGCTGGCGGATGAGTTACTTTATAGGCGGAGGCCTTGGCCTGGCCTTACTTCTCTTGCGCGTGGGAGTGCATGAGTCCGGTATGTTTCAGCATGCGAAGGTTTCCGCCGCTGAAGGCTCCATCGCTCGCGGGAATTTCTTCGCCCTATTCACGTCCCGCGAGCGCTTCGCCCGTTACGCCCGCTGCGTGCTCATTGGCCTCCCCACTTGGTTTATGATTGGCATCCTCGTCCAACGTGCGGCCACCGTGTTCGCCCCGGCGGCGGGAATCCAAGGCGAGAAGGTACAGACGAATTGGGCCGTCGCGGCGTTCTACCTCGGCCTGACCTTCGGGGACCTCGCGAGCGGCATTGCCAGCCAGCTCTTAAAGTCGCGTAAGAAGGTCGTCGCTGCCTTTTTAGGCTTCAGCATGCTTTGCGTTGGTGTCTACCTGTTTGGTGCGGATGGTTGGACGACCACCGGCTACTACCGGCTCATCTTCCTCATGGGCTTTGGCATGGGCTACTGGGCACTGTTCGTCACCATTGCGGCAGAGCAGTTTGGGACGAACTTGCGTGCCACCGTGGCGACGACTGTCCCAAACTTCGCGCGTGGGTCGCTCGTCTTGCTCACCTTCTGTTTTACGATGCTCATCGGCACGAAGGAGGTTCCGAACTACGCCCCCTCGACCGCGGGCTTAATCTTGGGCGCTGTCTGCTTCGGCGCGGCCTTCTTGGCGCTCTGGAAGATGGAAGAGACCTACGGTAAGGACCTCGACTACCAGGAGCA
>CAITUF010000285.1 GCA_903895475.1 uncultured Opitutia bacterium
ACCGTCGAGCTCGTTGTTATAGTCGTTGTAGATCAGCTGAGCCGAAGGATCGGCCGCGTGGGCGTATTCGAAGGCCAGCGCGATGAAGTCCTCGCCCGCAGCGCGCGTCCAACCGGACTCGCGTAGCTCAGCCTTGCCGTCATCGAGCGCCTCGTTGACCACGTCCCAGGTCGAGATCTTGCCCTTATAACGACCGACAACGGTATCGATATAGGCCTTCATGCGGGCCAGTAGGACCTCCTTGGTGGCTGGCGCCGCGCCATCCTGATAGAACCAGGCCGGGGTACGGTCGTCCTTGGCCCAGACCAGGCAATGGCCGACCACCTTGAGTTCCTTGGAGTTAGCGAAGGCCACGAACTTATCCGCCTGATTGAAATTCCAGGCCTGCTCCGTTCGGCGAAGGGCGTCGGGCTTCATACAGTTCTCCGGCGTGACGTGGCTGAACTGCGACGTCAGCAAAGGCCAGTCCGCTGGGCGATCCGCAATCTGGTCAGCGAGGCCTACCCCGGAAGCCCAAGGCGACGCCTGTCGCAAGGTCTGGGCAACGCCCGAAAGGGCCGACAACAAGAGAGCGAGAAGCAGGAACGACTTACGGGGCATGCGATGAACCAAGTCCAAATCACCTACGATGTAAACCCCGCACAGCGTCACAAGGGGTCAGGCCGTTAGGAGGCCTGACCCCTTGGTACTTAATTGACCAGCCGAGCAAGGCTCAGGCCTTGGCCTGACTTTCTTCGCTCGAGGTTTCGCTCCCTCCGTGGACCATGCGGTAAAGCAAGGGCAAGGTGACGAGCGTGAGCAAGGTCGAGCTGATGATGCCGCCGATGACAACGGTAGCCAGCGGGCGCTGCACCTCGGAGCCGGCACCGGTCGCCAAGGCCATGGGAATGAAGCCGAGGCCAGCGACCAGCGCGGTCATGAGTACGGGGCGAAGCCGCGTCAGACAGCCCTCTTCGATCGCAGCCTCCAGCGGACGACCTTCGGCGCGCAGTGCACGAATAAAGCTAATGATGACGAGCCCGTTGAGGACGGCCACACCCGAGAGTGCGATGAAGCCCACGCCGGCGCTGATCGAGAACGGAATATCCCGTAAGAAGAGAGCAGCGACGCCACCAGTGAGGGCGAGCGGCACACCACTGAAAACGAGGAGCGCATCCTTGATGCTGCGGAAACTGGCGTAGAGCAGACCGAAGACGAGGAGCAGGGTCACGGGGACGACAAGCTTGAGCCGATTACTCGCCGAGATGAGCTGCTCGAAGGTGCCGCCGTATTCCACCCAGTAGCCAGGCGGAGCGACGTCGGCCGCCTTCACGCGGCGCTGGGCCTCGGTGACAAACGAACCGAGGTCGCGGCCACGCACATTGGCCGTCACGACGACGCGGCGCTTGCCATTCTCCCGGCTGATTTGGTTGGGGCCCTGCGTGATTGCTACCGAGGCTACCTCGCGCAGCGGGATGAAATCGCGACGATCGCTCGACCCGCGGACCGGCAGCGGTACGGGCAGGTTACCGAGCGCTTCGACGTCGGCTCGGATCGATTCAGGCAACCGCACGACGATCTCAAAGCGACGATCACCCTCGAACACTTCGCCGGCAGGCGAACCACCCATGGCTGTCGAGACGACTCGCTGGGCATCTTCGGTCGCCAAGCCGTAACGAGCTAGAGCCTCACGGTCGAGATGGACGGTGAGCATCGGCAAGCCGGTGGTCTGCTCCACCTTCACGTCAGCCGAACCAGGAATCTCCCCGAGAATCGACTCAATCCGCTTAGCTGAAGCGAGCATCACGTCGAGGTCATCGCCGTAGACCTTGACGGCCACGTCGGTACGCACGCCCGAGATGAGCTCATTGAAGCGCATCTGGATCGGCTGGGTGAACTCGTAGTTGTTGCCTGGAATGGCCTTCACGGCGGTTTCGAGTTCACTGACCAGCTGCGCTTTGGACTTGCGCGGGTCGGGCCATTGGTCGCGCGGCTTCATCATGACATAGGTGTCGGCGACACTCGGGGGCATCGGATCGGTGGCGACCTCGGCCGTGCCGATCTTGCTGAAGACCTTATCCACTTCAGGGAATTCCTTCAGGCGAGCCTCGAGGACGGACTGCATCGCGACGGCCTGGGTGAGACTGGTCCCAGGGATGCGCAGGGCATGGAGGGCGACATCCCCTTCGTCGAGGCTGGGCATGAACTCGCTACCTAGGCGGGTGGACGCCGCAATCGCTATGGCGACAATGGCAACGCTGGCAGCGACGACGGCTACCCGCGCCTTCATTAGGATACGCAGGAGTGGAAGGTAGGCGGCCTTAGCGCCGCGTACGGCGATATTTTCATGCGCGGAGACCTTGCCGGTAATGAAGATCGCCACCGCCGCTGGCACGAAGGTCACGGAGAGGATCATCGCGCCGAGCAACGCGGCCACGACGGTGAAGGCCATCGGGTGGAACATCTTCCCTTCGACACCGGAGAGGGCGAAGATTGGGATGTAGACGATGGCGATGATGAGTTCGCCGAACAGGGTCGCACCGCGGACCTCGCGGGTCGCCTCGAAGGCAAGGGTCAGCCGTTCGTCTCGGGTGAGTAGGCGACCCAGCCTGCCCTGCTCTTGCGCATAGCGTCGCAGACAGTTCTCGATGATGATGACCGCGCCATCGACGATGAGGCCGAAGTCGAGCGCCCCGAGGCTCATGAGGTTCCCGGAGACCTTATTAGCGGCCATACCGGAGATGGTGAAGAGCATCGAAAGCGGGATGACCGCCGCGGTGATGAGGGCCGCGCGCAGGTTACCCAAAAGAATAAAGAGCGTGAAAATGACGAGCAGCGCGCCCTCGAGGAGGTTCGCCTTCACGGTGCGGATGGTGCTGTCGACGAGGGTCGTGCGATCATAGACGGCCTGGGCGATGACGCCCGCCGGCAGGCTCTCGTTGACCTTCGCCAGGCGCTCCGCCACGCGCGTCGAGACCTCGCGGGAATTCTCGCCGACGAGCATGAAGACCGTCCCCAGGACGACCTCGCGACCGTTCTCCGTGGCAGCGCCATTACGCAGCTCGCGACCGAACCCGACCTCCGCGATCTCGCTCAAGCGCAGGGGTACGCCACCGCGTACGGCGACGACGACCTTGCCGATATCGGCGATACCCCCGAGCTGTCCGGGAATGCGAATGAGATACTGCTCTCCGTTGCGCTCGATGTAGCCCGCACCGACGTTCTCGTTATTCCGGGCGAGCGCCTCCATGATATCCTGCAGAGTGATTCCGTGGGCGCGAAGCTTGTCCGGCCAAGGCGTCACGTGGAATTGCTTTTCGAAGCCGCCGATGGTGTTCACCTCGGTCACGCCCCGGAGGTTGCGCAACTGCGGGCGGACCACCCAATCCTGGAGTTCACGTAAATCCGTCGGGGTCCATTCCTTGCCGTCAGGACGTTTCGCCCCGGGCTTGGCCTCGACCGTATACATAAAGATCTCACCGAGACCGGTCGCAATCGGCCCCATCGCAGGTTGGATTTTGGCCGGCAATTGCGAGCGGACCTGCTGGATGCGCTCATTGACGAGCTGGCGCGCAAAGTAGATGTCCGTCCCATCCTTGAAGGCCACCGTCACCTGCGAGAGACCATAACGTGAGATCGAGCGGGTATCGCTGAGCCCAGGCAGGCCGGCCATCGCCGTCTCCACCGGGAAAGTGATCCGCTGCTCGACCTCAAGCGGCGAGAAGCCCGGCGCCTCGGTATTGACCTGTACCTGGACGTTGGTAATGTCCGGGACGGCGTCGATTGGCAGGCTGCGCGAGTGATAAACGCCAACCAGCGCCATCACGAGTGTCGCCATCATTACGAGCCACCGATGACGAATCGACCCCTGCAGGAGTCGCTCCAGCCAGGAAGAGGGTTCAGTGGTCATGGGAAGCGCCGGATTTACCGATGTCAGCCTTGATCAGGAAACTGCCTTCGGAGACATAGGTCTCACCGGCAGCCAGACCCTTGAGCACTTCCACCCGGTCGCCGCTGCGGCGGCCGAGCTCAAGCGGGCGAGCCTGATAGACCTCGCCGTGCTGCGAGAACACCACGTCGAAGCCAAAGAGCGACTGAAGCGCGGAGACTTTGACCGTGGCCGGGGCCCGGGCGGCGCTGAGCGCAATCGCTCCCTTGACGAAACCTCCTGGTCGCCAACGTCCGTCGGGATTAGGCACGACCACCCGGGCGATGGCCGTCTGGGTCTCGGCCGAGACAATGGGCGAGACCGAGGCGATGACACCGCTGGCGGCCTCCCCGCCGTCGTCCGCATGGAGCACGACGGCCTGACCGGCCTTCACGCGGGCGAGATCCTTACGCGGAATCTCAAACTCCACCCAGACCCGGTCGAGGTCGGCGATGGTGTAAAGAACGGCACCCTCCGCGACGCCGTCGCCGACCGCGGCGGTCCGGGCGATGACCACGCCAGCTCCAGGCGATTTCACTTCAGCGGTGACGAGTGTCTGGCTGTTCTCGACCCGGGCGACGACCTCGCCAGCCGCGACCTTGTCGCCGAGGGCCTTGCGTGCTTCGACGACCACGCCAGCGAAACGGGCGGTGGCACGGCGGACGCTATCAGGATCAAGTGTCACGCGACCATAGACTTCGATGGTCTCGTTCAACTCTGCCGAGGAGGCCTTCTCCACCTTCACTCCCGCCTTTGCGGCGGCCGCGGCGGCAATGACGGCCTGCATCTCGGGAGCTTCGAACGCCCACTTATGTGCGGTGCCAGCATGCTCAGCGACGATGACGTAGTCGAACGAATGCGGTTCAACTACTTCATGGTCGCCGCGGGCGAAATCCCCTTCAGCGGCGAAGGCGAAGCGATCCTCGACCTTGCCCGGACGGACGAGCGTGACGGATAACTTCACCTCGGCAGGCGGCACGGGCTTGCCGGCCTTAGTGTACCAAGCCCGGAATTCGGGCGGCACGCCGGCCTCGAAAATCGCGAGCTCGAGCGTGAAGTCGCCGTCCTTGAGCAGACGGCCGCGGTGCGGCCCCTTGGCTTCGGCGGCTTCGGCTCCATGGCCATGATGATCGTGCGACCCTTGGGAGAGCCAGGCCGCAGCGGCCAGTCCCACTAAGAGGATGAGCGAGGGGAGGAGGATTTTCTTGGAATTCATAGTTTTGAAGAGGAGTGGATTATGAGAAGTTTTATCAGGGACGATCGAAGAGCGCCTTGGTCTCGGCGAACGAGATACCTGCGAGAGTCTCGGCCCGCACGAGCGCCGACGCGTACGCCAGTTCGGCGTCCAGCAATTCGCGGCGCAGGGCGATCAGGCCTCGACGCGCGTCGAGCACATCGATGAAGGCAAGGGCTCCTTTGTCGTAGGCGGACTGCACGGAGACGCAGGCCTCTTCGGCTGCAGGCAGGGCCTCGCGACGCAAGGCCGTCGCCTGCGCATGGGCGGCGCTCAGTTCGGCATGCGCTGCGACGAGCGCGGCACGCTGTTCCACTTCGGCCGCGCGCAGGGACTGCTCGGCGGCGCGGACCATCGCACGGGCCGCGCGAATATTACCGGAGTTATCATCGCGGAAGGTCAGAGGGATCGAGGCACCGACGACGAAGGCGGTGGCGGGGCCTTCGTTGAGACGACGGACGCCCGCTCCGAGGGTGACATCAGCCACTCCCCGGGCGGACTCGAGCTCAAGTGCGGCCCGCTGGCCGGCGACCACCGCAGAGCTTACCCCTAAGCGCGGATTGCCAGATACCGTGAGGGAGGCCTCGAAACGGGCGAGCGCAGGCGGTGTTGCGGGCAGACGGAGCGCCCCCTTAATCTCTGAAATTTCTGAGGCACTTCCACCCCAAGACGCTGCGAGACTCGCAAGGGCCAACGAAGAGGCGGACTTGGCGCGCGCGAATTCAGCTTGGGCGGATGCCAGCGCCGCCCGGGCGCGGGCGACTTCGGAGGGCGACGCGGTCGCGGCCTGCAGACGGCGACTCGCCGAGGCGAACGTCTCCTGCGTAAGTTTGAGCTGCTCGCCCGCGAAGACGAGTCGAGTGCTTTCGGCCAAGGCCTTGGCGAAGGCGTTCGCGGAAGCTGCAAGGATATCGGACCGGCGCAGCGCCAGCGAAGCCTGAGTGACGTCACGCTCGCGTTCGGCGAAGGCGACGCGACGGCCGGCCTTATCGCCGCGCTCGATGAGCTGGCTCGCCTGCACCGTGACTTCCATGACGTCGGAGCCGCGCGCCAAAGTGGTACCGCCAAAATTCTCGACCGACAGCGACAGGTTGGGATTAGGGCCCATGCCGGCCTGTGCCACGCGGCCATCGGCGGCGTCTCGACCGAATCCAAGGGCGAGTAATTCGGGGTTCGACTCAGCCGTCCGGGCGAGCACGTCGCTCAAAGTGAGGGACGCCGGAGATCGCGGGGCAATGCCGGCGGGTGCCGAAGCAGGAGCGGTCAGCGGGTCGGCGGCATGGCCGAGGACGGGCAAGGTTAACGTCAGAAAAAGGAAGCGGGAAAGGTTCATGGTTTTGGATGCATACGGGTGGAGACCCAGGGTGCCCCCTTGGACGACGGAAAAGTTATACGGTACGCCTCGCATCCGTCGCGGACGCAAGGAGACCGAGCGGCTAGGGCCGCCAAAACTTAGGCACTCAAATCCGCAGACACATCGTCCCAGCCCTGAAGGCAGACGGACGAGAGGGTAGCGATGGAGAACTGAAAGTGGGCTCGGCTAGCTCGATAGCGCCTCGGTCAACATACGCGATGAGCACTGGCACCAAGCAGATCTCCGAAAGGACATTGGCCGACGGAAGTAAAGCGACTGGAGAGTCACCCAAGACCACAGGCGCGGAAGGAACTAAGCAATCCGAGCAGTCATCAGTCTGGGCGCAGGCTTCGCCGGCGTGCTCGCAATCCGCCGAGACGTCATCGCAGTGGCAATGTTCGCCCGCGAACACACCGACCGTCGCCAACCTTAGCAGGGCGAGGCAGGCGAAGAGTCTGGAACGGGCTAAGACCACTGCCTTCAGATTTCGTGCGGCCTGACCGAAGTCAAGCGAGC
>CAITUF010000286.1 GCA_903895475.1 uncultured Opitutia bacterium
CGTTCGCGGGCAGGCAGAGAAACCCAACCGCTTTCTGTCTTGTGGAGGGCGCGGTAAACCACGCCCCAACCTTTGAATGGTCAACGGACGCGACGCAGTCGCGCCCCTACCCCTATCCCCCATCCGCTAATTCTAATAAAAAGGCCCACGTCTTACGACGCAGGCCTTGGTTGGGTCAGATCGGCGGACGGCTTACGAAGCGGTCAGCGCAGTGACTTCGGCGCGCACCTTCTCGGCCAGAGCGGTCGAGAGGTAACGCTCGCTCGGGCTGCAGGCGATCGCGACGATGCGCTTACCGGCGAACTCCGGACGCTTGGCGAGCTGAAGGGCGGCCCAGATGTTGGCACCGGACGAGATACCGACTGCGAGGCCTTCGCGGGCAGAAACGTCGAGGGCGGTGGCGAAGGCGTCTTCGTTGGAGACCAGGACGACTTCGTCGAGGAGCGAGAGGTCACAATTCTTCGGGACGAAGCCCGCGCCGATACCCTGAATCTTGTGCGGCGCAGGCTGCACGGGCTGGCCACTGCGGGTCTGCGTGATTACCGGGCTAGCCGAAGGCTCAACCGCGATGGCGAGGAACTTGGGGTTACGGCCCTTGATGACGGAGGCGACGCCGGTAATGGTACCGCCCGTGCCGACGCCGGCGACGATGGCGTCCACCTTACCTTCGGTGTCAGCCCAGATTTCTTCGGCCGTGGTGCGACGATGCGCTTCGGGATTGGCAGGATTATCGAACTGCATCGGCATGAACGCCGTGCTGCCGATCTCTTCGCGAAGTTGCGTCGCGCGCTCGATGGCACCGCGCATACCCTTGGCACCAGGGGTCAAAACGATTTCAGCGCCTAGCATACGCAGAAGCACGCGACGCTCGACGGACATCGTTTCCGGCATCGTCAGGACGCAGCGGTAACCGCGAGCGGCGGCGACGAACGCGAGGGCGATACCCGTATTACCCGAGGTGGGCTCAACGATGGTGCCTCCTGGCTTGAGGCGGCCATCGCGCTCCGCAGCGTCGACCATCGCGCGACCGATACGGTCTTTCACGCTCGAGAGCGGGTTGAAGTATTCTAGTTTCACCAGGATCTCGGCGTTGAGACCGGCGGTGACCTTGTTCAGACGCACCAGAGGGGTACGACCGATGGTGTCGATGACGCTGTTATAGATAGCCATTGGGGTTAATGATTAGTAGTTAAGTAATGATAAATGGATTAAGCCGAAGGGGCGTGCAAGAAAAAACCCGGGGGTACCGGGCTTGTTCTGAGAAAGCTTAGTAGCGACGCTTGGGCGGGGGACCCAGGCGCGGGGCAGTATCTCGCAGGCGAAAGATAATGCGGGCCTGCGTCAGGTCGGCCGGGCTCATTTCGACCTTCACGCGGTCACCCGGGTTAATGCGGATAAAGTTCTTCCGCAGGCGGCCAGAGATACGTCCCAGCACCACGTGCTTATTAGGGAGCTCAATCCGGAACATGGTGCCAGGGAGCACTTGCAGGATTTTGCCTTCGAGTTCGATCAGGGGTTCTTCAGCCATGCCTTGTATTCCCCTATCCATGCGCAGGATGGCGCCGAGTCAATCACTGTAGTAAGACCGCCTACCCGCTTGCCTCCGCGGCCTAGACGGTGATTCTGCAGCGATGGAAGGAGAAAGCCCAACATCCCGCCCCGGCCTCACCTGCCCCTTTGAGAAGCTCCGCCCGTCCCAACTGGTCCGGGATGATGCCTTTTACATGGCTTTGGCGTTCAATCTCGCCGTGGACGCGTGGCGCATCGACGAAGTCCCGATTGGGGCCATCATCGAACGCGGTGGTGAAATCATCGCCGCCGCCCACAATGAGGTCGAACGCTCCAACGACCCGACCGCCCACGCCGAGATGTTAGCCATCACACAGGCCGCTCACAAAATTGGCGACTGGCGGCTCAATGATTGCACCCTCTATGTGACCAAGGAGCCCTGCCCCATGTGCTCTGGTGCTACCATCATGAGCCGACTCGGCCGCGTGGTCTACGCTTGGGGCGACCCCAAAATGGGTTGTATGGGCGGGGCTACTTCCTTGCACGCGCTCCCCAAACTCAATCACCGCGTCAACGCCGTCGGCGGAGTCCTCGAAGCCCCCTGTAAGGAAATCCTCCAAGCCTACTTTAATATGAAACGGGGCCGGGAAACCTCCGACCCGGCTTGACCCCGGCCGGGTTTCGTCATCGTTAACTGCCATGGATCGCCGCGACTTTCTCAAGCAGACCTCAATGGCTGCCGCGGCCTTCGCCGCCACTCCGCTCTCCGCCCAAACCTCTTCTTCCACCCCCATTCCCCCTTCCCCTCATCCTATGTCCTACACCCTCGCTCCCCTGCCCTACGCCCACAACGCCCTCGAGCCGCACATCGACCAGGCCACGATGGAGATTCACCACGGCAAGCACCACAACGCTTACGTGACGAACCTGAATGCCGCGCTCGCCAAGGAAGCCGGTTTCAATGGCGGCTCCGACGTCGACGCGCTCATCGCTGACCTCTCTAAGGTCCCTGAATCCATCCGCACCGCCGTCCGCAACAACGCCGGCGGCCATGCTAACCATACTTTCTTCTGGAACAGCCTCTCGCCCAACGGCGGCGGCGAACCCGTTGGCGCCCTCGGCGAAGCCATCACCAAGGCTTTCGGTGGCCTCGAAGGCGAGAACGGCCTCAAGGCTAAGTTCAAGGTCGCTGCAACCACCCGATTCGGCTCTGGCTGGGCTTGGCTCGTCGTGAAGGCCGACAAGTCCATCGCGGTCACCTCCACCCCTAACCAGGACAGCCCGCTCATGAAGGGCATCGCCGACGTGAACGGCGCCCCGATCCTCGGCCTCGATGTCTGGGAACACGCCTACTACCTGAAGTACCAGAACCGCCGCCCTGACTACGTCGACGCCTTCTGGAAGGTCATCGACTGGAAGAAGGCTAACGAGCTCTACCTCAAGGCAATCGCCTAAGCGGCCCTCCTGCCCCCCCTAGAAGGCCGGCCCAGCGATGGTGCCGGCCTTTTTGTTTCTGGCACATTCGCAGACAGCCGGTGTCATAAGCCATACCCCATGTCCACCCGTCGCCGCTTCCTCACACAGATGGCGCTGGCCACGCTCGCTTTCCCCGCGGTCGTGCGCGCCCGCAACCTCAACTCGCGCCTACAAGTGGCCAGCGTAGGCTGTGACGGCAAAGGCTACGACGACATCAAAGAAATCGGGTCACATCCTAAAGTCACATTTGTGGGCTTCTGTGACGTCGACTCCCAACGGATCGCAAACGCACTGCAACGCTTTCCCGGGACGCCAACGTTCGCGGACTTTCGTGAGATGTTCGGCAAACTAGGTGCGGGCTTTGATGCAGCGGTGGTCTCCACGCCCGACCATATGCACGCTCTGCCCGCACTCCAAGCGATGCGCCTCGGGAAGCACGTCTACTTACAGAAACCGCTCGCGCATTCGGTCGCCGAAGCCCGCCTCCTCCGCCTCACCGCCGAACGGATGGGTGTGCGGACGCAAATGGGTAACCAGATCCACTCGCACATGGCCTACCGTACCGCCGTGAAACTGATTCGCAGTGGCGCCATCGGTAAAGTCGAAGCCGTGCATTCTTGGCTTTCCAACGAAGGCAACGGCTACACGAAGCGTACCACACTCCCCAACCCTGGACCCGTGCCAGCAGGACTCGCCTGGGACCTTTGGCTCGGTGGCGCCCCGGCCCGCCCGTATGCTCCGAGCGTCTACCATCCTTTTAATTGGCGCGACTGGATTGATTTCGGCAATGGCACGCTCGGAGATTTCGGCTGCCACCTGCTCGACCCTGTCTACAACGCTTTGCAACTGACCGCACCGCTGACGGTCCAAGCCGAATGCGTTGGGGTAAATGAACAGACCTGGGCCAAGGCGGAAACGGTTACTTTTACCTTCCCGGGCACGGCGCACACGGCTGGCGACACGCTTCCCTTGACCTGGTACGATGGCGGCCGACAACCTGACCTCGCCCTCGCACGCATGCCTACCGGCAGTAAATTACCGACCAACGGTTCGCTATTCATTGGTCAAAAGGGCACGCTGGTTCTGCCCCATGTCGCGCCACCCCTATTATTCCCCGAAGCAACGTTTGGCGTAAACCTCTCCCCCGGCGAACAGACCCGCCGCGCCCGACGACTGGCAGCGGGGGAAAAGGACGTACGTAAGGTCGCCGAGATTGCCTTCGAAGAAAGCCGCAATCATTACCACGACTGGGTCGACGCGGCCTTGGGCGGCCCCGAAACCACGGCTAACTTCGCCTATGCCGGACCGCTCACCGAAGCCGTCTTACTCGGGACCATCGCTGCACGTTGCCCCGGGGAGAAGCTGGCATGGGACGCACCCAATCTACGCATCCCCAACCACCCCCGCGCCCAAAGCCTCCTCTCGCTTCAGTATCGCCCAGGCTGGGAGATTTCCTGAAACTGACTCAATGCGCTACCCCCTCCGCACCCTCCTTCATCTTTTTGGCTTCGCCACCTTGGTCGTCGCCGCTGACGGCCCGCTGCCCATTAAGCTATTCGATGCCGGCGAGCTCGGCCCTCGCGTGACGGCATCCGAAGCCACCGTCAAACGTATCGGACCGAAAGGTAGCACGCCCGGACACGAAACCTATATTAACGAACCGACGGTGACCATCTACCCAGCGGAAAAGTCCAACGGCGCCTGCGTCATCGTCTGCCCGGGCGGCGGGTATTGGTTCCTCTCCACGAACAACGAAGGTACCGGCGTCTGCGAATGGCTCAATAAGCTTGGCGTCACCGCCGTGCTCCTCCGCTACCGCACCCCAACTTCCGACGAAGCCATCCCCTACAACTATCCGGTGCAAGACCTGCAACGCGCCCTCGGGCTCGTGCGCCATCGCGCGTCCGAACTAAAGGTCGATCCGAAGCGCATCGGAGTCATCGGCTTCTCCGCCGGTGCTAACCTCGTCGGACACGCTTCCTGGGATCGCACCACACGGACTTTCACGCAAAGGCCAGAGGTCGACGATGCCCGCGGGCCTGACTTCACGATTTTCGTCTACGGCGGCGGCTTCCTCGATAAGGAAGATAAGACGAAATTCCGCGAAGGCTTCAACGTCCCCAAGGACGCCCCTCCCTGCTTCTTCGTGGTTGCCCACAATGACGGCAATAACCCCGTTGAAGCCGCCGAACTTTACCTCGCCTACAAGCGCCAGAACCTGCCTGCTGAAATTCACGTCTACGCCAAAGGTGGCCACGGCTTCGGCACGCGCGTGACCAATAACCCCGTTGACGGCTGGACCAAGAACGCCGGCGACTGGATGGACTCCATGGGCTTCCTTAAGTCCACCACTAAGTAAACTTTTCCTATGAAAATACCCCGCCTCCTCCACACGCTGAGAGCCTTTGCGCTCATCGGACTCACCTCCCTCGGGCTTGACGCCGCCGACGCACCGAAAGCCTCCGCGGCTGACCTCACGAAGCCCGTGCAGGTCTTCATCCTACTCGGCCAATCCAACATGGTCGGACTCGGCAAGGTCACCGGCCCCGATGGCTCGCTGGACTTCGCTGTGAAGACGAAGAAGAAATACCCGCACCTCATCGACGCTGAC
>CAITUF010000287.1 GCA_903895475.1 uncultured Opitutia bacterium
CATGCCGCGTTCCTGGTCGAGGAACCACCAGCCCGAACCGTATTGAATCTTGCCCGGCGTGATTCCGTCCTGAAATGAACCGGGGAGGCAGGCGAAGAGGGCGGTGTCGGCGGGGTTGAGGTTGTAGAGGATAACTTTGCCGAGGGCGTTCTCGCCCGAGAGCGTGCCGAACCAGCGAATGAGGCCAGGGCCTTGGCGAAAATCGCCGATGGTGTCACAGCCGGCGTCGGAACCAAGGCGCTTGAGCAGGCCGAGGTTCGGGTCGCGGACCGCGCCGAGGTGCAGCTGGGTGGCCCAGCCCTTGGCGTGGTTGAGACGGCCGACGTGCAGCATGATGAAGGCCGTGAACTTCTCGGACTCCTCGAGCGTGGCGGCATGGCCGGCCATGGCGCGTTCCCAGATGGCCTTGGCTTCCGCCTCAGTGCAGCTGGCGTCGGGCAAGTAATCGAGCCCGTGGTCGGTGGCGCGGCAACCGGCGGCGGCGAAATCATCGTGGCGCTGGTTGAGTCCAGCAATCAGGCCCGCGAAGGTGTCGGCACCTTTGCCCGTGGCGGCAGCGAGGCGCTTGGCCCACGCTTGGATGCGTTCAGGCTGGCGGACCTTGAGGCAGGCGTCGGGGCGATAGGTCGGGACGACGCGGGTGGCGCAGCCGGACTTCGCGATGGCGTGGTGGAGGTCGAGCGAATCAGCGGGGTCATCGGTCGTACCAACGAATTCAACCTTCATCTTCTTGAGGATACCGCAGGCCGTGAGGTCGCTGTGCTGCAGTTGGTGATTGGCTTCGTCCCAGATCTTCTGCGCTGACTGACCATCGAGGATGTCCGTGATGCCGAAGTGGCGGCGCAGTTCGAGGTGCGTCCAGTGGAAGAGCGGGTTACGCAGGGTGTGCGGGACCGTCTCGGCCCAAGCCTGGAACTTCTCGCGCGGGGACGAACCCGCGCCGGTGATGAGGTCCTCGTTGACGCCGTTGGCCCGCATGGCGCGCCACTTGTAGTGGTCGCCTGCCAGCCAGATAGCGGTGAGATCCTCAAAGCGACGGTCATCGGCGATGTCCTTCGGGCTCAGGTGACAGTGGTAATCCACAATCGCCTGGTCCTTCGCTGTGCCGTGAAACAGCTTCTGCGCCGTGCCGGTCGAAAGGATGAAGTTATCGTCCATGAAGGCCATCGTCGGGGAGGTGGGTTAGATGGACATCGCCGCGAAACCACCGTCGACGACGATTTCAGAGCCGGTGATGAAGCTGCCTGCATCGGACGCCAGTAGGAGCGAGGCGCCGATGAGTTCCTTCGCTTCGCCGAAGCGGGCCATCGGAGTCTTGCCGAGAATCGAGGCCACGCGCTCAGGGGTGAGAACCTTGCGGTTCTGTTCGGCGGGGAAGAAGCCTGGGACGAGCGTGTTCACGCGAACGCCCTTGGGTGCCCATTCGCGGGCGAGGTTCTTCGAGAGGTTGTGCACCGCGGCCTTGGACGCCGAGTACGTGAACACACGCGAAAGAGGTAGGATAGCCGACTCGGAGCCGAGGTTGATAATCGAGCCAGAGCCCGCCTTGACCATCACTTCGCCGAAGACCTGGCAGCCGAAGACTACGCCCTTGATATTAACGGTCAGGATGCGGTCGAGCTGGGCTTCGTCGATTTCGAGGAACGGCGTGGGCGAGTTGACGCCGGCACCATTCACGAGGATGTCGACCTTGCCGTGCTGGGCCAGAATCTCGTCCCGCAGGCGAATGAGGTCAGCCTTGTTGGTCGCTTCACCAACCTTGAATTCGCCGGAGCCGCCCGCAGCCTTGATCTTGGCGAGGCGAGCCTCTGCCTTAACGGGGTCGCGGCCGACGAGGATCACGTGCGCACCCGCGCCAGCGAAGCCTTCGGCCATGGCGCCGCAGAGTTCACCGGTGCCGCCGATGACAACAGCGGTGCGGCCTTGGAGAGAGAAGAGAGAGGACATTATGAAGGGGGTAGGGGGTGGGGGATGGCGGTAAGGGGGATAGGGGATGGGGGCCTAGGGGCGGCTTAGCGGACGACGCGGGCGCCACCACCGGAGAGCTGCTTCTCGACTTCCTTGCGGGTGACCATCGAGGTATCGCCCGGGGTCGTGGACGCCAAGGCACCGTGGGCGGCGCCGTAGTTCACGGCCTTCTGGGCGTCGTTGTGTTCGAGGAAGCCGAAGACCAGGCCCGAAGCGAAGCTGTCGCCGCCGCCAACGCGGTCGAGGATTTCGAGTTCAGGGAATTGGATGCTGTCGTAGAACTTCCCGTCGTGCCAGCAGATGGCACTCCAGTCGTTCTTGGTGGCGGTGATTACGCGGCGGAGCGTGGTCGCAGCGACCTTGAAGTTCGGGAACTGCTTCACGGCCTCGCCGATCATGTCCTTGAAGGCCTGCGTCTCAATCTGGGAGATATTATGGTCGACGCCCTTAACTTCGAAACCGAGTGAGGCGGTGAAGTCCTCTTCGTTGCCGATCATCACGTCGACATACTTGGCGATCTCACGGTTGACCTCTTGGGCCTTCTTGAGGCCACCGATGGTCTTCCAGAGCGACGGACGGTAGTTGAGGTCGTAGGAGACGATGGTGCCATGCTTCTTGGCGGCCTTGACGGCCTCGATGGTGGCTTGAGCAGTCGTTTCGGAGAGTGCCGCGAAAATGCCGCCCGTGTGGAGCCAGCGAACGCCCTTCTTACCAAAGAGGTCTTCCCAGTCGAAGTCGCCCGGCTTGATTTGCGAAGCCGCGGTATTACCGCGGTCCGGCACGCCCACGGCGCCACGGATGCCGAAGCCGCGCTCGGTGAAGTTGAGGCCGTTGCGGACCGTGCGGCCGATGCCGTCGTCCTCGCGCCATTTGATATAGTCGGTGTTCACGCCACCCTGCATGACGAAGTCTTCGAGCAGGCGACCGACTTCATTGTCGACGAAGGCCGTGGCGACGGAGGTGCGGAGCCCGAAGCACTTGCGGAGGCCGCGAGCGACGTTGTATTCGCCGCCGCCTTCCCAGACCTGAAACTGGCGCGTGGTGCGCACGCGGCCTTCGCCCGGGTCAAGTCGGAGCATGATTTCACCGAGGGAGACTTGGTCGAAGGCGCAGGCCGAAGCTGGCTTGATATTGAGGGACATGGTCGGAAGGAGGGGGTGTTGAAAGAGGATGCTTAGCCCGTGGGTAGGGTGGCGAGGTCGAACGGTTGGTGGCCGATGTGGCTGGCGATTTCATTGAACGCTTCGACTTCAGCCTTGGAGAACAGTAAGCCGCCGGCCTTCTGGCTGCGCGTGGCGAAGGTTGCTTCCAGTTGGCCGGGGAGCATGCACTTCTCGTTGCCGTGGCCGAGGACGTCGTCGATGACGGCCTTGACGTTCTGGCCCTGGGAGCGGCCCTTAGCGAAGGCGCCCGAGCTGATGGCCTCGGGGTGGATCACCTGGAAGAAAAAGGCACATGCCTGCTTTTCGCCCGGCACGTGCGTGCGGCTGCGGATGGTCGGGAGTGAGCCGCCGATGTAGCCGGCGACGATTTCATTGATGAGCGAAAGGCCGTAGCCCTTGTGTGCACCGAACGGGATGAGCGAGACCGCTTCGTTCGGGTCGAGCGTGACCTTGCCGTCCTTGTCCACGGCGGCATCAGGCGGGAGCTGCTTGCCTTCGCGCTTGAGCACTTGGACTCGGCCCATGGCGATGACAGAGGTGGCCCAATCGATGACGATCGGGAAGCCGAGTTCGTTCGTCGTGGGGAAGCCCCAGGAATGCGGATTGGTGCCGAGGGTCGGGAACTTGCCTTGGAAGGGGACGACTTCCGCGAGGGTAGCGGTGCAGTTCGTGTAGGCGATGTAACCGCGCTTGGCGGCATCCATCACGTAGCCACCGCCCCAGAGGTAGTGGAAGGCGTTATCCACGGAGACCGTGCCGACGCCGTATTGGTCGGCCAGCTCGATGCAGCGCTCGATGGCGTCGACGGCGACGGCTTGGCCGAGCTTCTGGTGGGCGTCCCAGACTTCGGTCGCGGCGAAGCGCGTGGCCTTCTTGGTCACGGTCGCGTTGGGCGTGCAGCCCGGGACCTTGGCGCCGGAGCCGAAGAGTTCGTCGAGGTGCAG
>CAITUF010000288.1 GCA_903895475.1 uncultured Opitutia bacterium
AGCGTTCGTCTAGGGAAACGCGGCCCTTGGATTTCGAGGAGGCCATGAGTGGTCGGTTTCCCCAAAGGGTGTTAGGCACCCCCCGGAGGGGTGGCAAATTGATTTTGCGAGTTTGTCCGGATTGCCGTCTATTCGCCCCATGACGAGCGGTTATTTCGACTTCAAACGCGTCCGACGACGACTGCGCTCTCCGGTGACGACGGGCGCTGGCACCGTCGACAGCGTGGATCGCATCATCCTGCGGACCCAGTCGGACCACGGTACCGGGTACGGTGAGATCGCCCCCTGGCCGGGCTTCCCCACCGAGTCCGTGGAACAGGCCCTGGAATTCCTCCGCTCAGCGCAAGGCAACCTTCCCCACCTTATCGCTGCCGTCGACGCCTCGCCCACCTCGCTACCCTGTCTCTCCTCAGCGCTCTCCAGCTGCCGCCTCTGGGATAAGATTGTGGGCTTTGGCGGCAGCCTCCCTTGCGCCGGACTCATGACGCTTTCCGTCATGGAGACCGAGGCGAAGGTGGCGGCAGGCTTCCAGACCTTGAAGGTTAAGATTTCGCCGGAGACATCCGAGGAATCCATCCACGGGGTGCTGAGCCGATTCCCGGGCCGACTGCGCTTGGATGCCAACGGCTCACTGGATCTGCAGACGGCGCGGCGCTGGACTGAGTTCGCGCGCGCGCAGACGCAAGTTGAGTTCCTCGAACAACCGCTCCCCGTCGGACATCCGGGCTACGCCTCTCTCGGGCCGGATAAAATCGCGCTCGACGAATCTTTCCTCACGCCGGGCGGAATCGATTGGAGCGGGACGGTCGTCGTGAAACCTTTGCTCGCCGGAGATTGGGACGACCTCTTGGCATGGCGGGCTACCCGTGTAGGCGCCGTCGTCTATTCCTCCTGCTTCGAGACCGCGATCGGCCGACAAGGAGCGCTCTGGCTTGCCGCACAGGATCCAGCCGCCGGCACGGTGGGATTTGACACCTTAGGTCGCTTCGAAAGCGACGGACGTGATCGTCACGCGCACGGACCGTCGGCGGGCGGCCTGCCGAGCTATGATTGGGCGGGCTTCTGGCACGACCTGACATGAGCGCCGTCGCGGTCTTCCACGCGCAACACGCCGCGCACCTGCAGGAAGCCCTGCAGGCTCATGATGCCGGCCTGCCCGTCTTCTTGGGGAACCCGCGCTGGTCTGAAACTGATCTCGCTGAAGCCGCCCGCCAGATTCCCCGCGGCACGATCGTCAAAGGACACGCCCCCGAACCGCGAGGACTCGGCACGTGTGATTGGCCGAAAAATTGGCGCGGCCGGGTGATGATTCCCACCGGCGGCACCGGGGGGAAAGTAAAGTTCATCATCCATTCTCCAGAAACCCTCCGCGCCGCGGTACTCGGCCTCCGTGATGCGCTCGTCGCCCGCGGCCTCTCGCCCATCCTGCACGGCGTCACCTGCACGCCGCCCTGGCACGTGAGCGGATTCATGCCGGCAATCCGCGCACGCGTCACCGGCGGCCAGCATCTCGTCATCGATGGTCGCTTCAATGAAAACACCGCCCTGCCCTCCGTCGCGTTCCCCTCCCCGGGCACGAAGATTATTTCGCTGGTCCCAGCTCAATTATCGCGGCTCCTCGCGCGATCCGAGGGCGAAGCCTGGTTGCGGGCGTTTGATGTCATCTTGCTCGGTGGATCGTCCGTGCCCACGCCCTTGCTCGCCGAGATCCGCGTGCGGCGCTTGCCCGTCTTCCTCACCTACGGCTCGACCGAGTCCGCGGCAGCCTGCGCGCTCTGTCCGCCGGAAAGAATCTGGTCGGGTGAATCCGTACGCGGTACTCCCTTGCCTGGCGTGACGTTTGCGACGAACGTAGACGGCGTCATCAACATCGCCACCGCTGCACTCGGTCTTGGCCTAAGGCCCGACGGCCCGCTCGATAGCCCATGGGTGAGCGGCGATCGAGGCGACGTCCCAA
>CAITUF010000289.1 GCA_903895475.1 uncultured Opitutia bacterium
CATGAGGGCGACTTTTCCGTCGAGTGCGACGGTCGCGTAAGGCCATTCATCGAAGCCATAGGAGGCAAGGCCAACGGAGTCAGCGGGCGCCGCCTTTCCTTCCATATCCTTCTGGGTGACGACGTAATCTGAGACCATGCGCCGTGCCTCCCGGACGTAGAGCTGATGCGGATAGCCCTTGGTGTCGTCGAACGCGCCCTTCTCCAGCCCGGCACTGAGGGCGATTTCCTTCTGCTTAGCGGGGACATTGGGATCGGTACGCAAGAAATGCGTCATGCCGCGGACGAAATCCTGCTGCTCCTTCCAAATCTGAGCGCGGGTCGCATAATCGCCATCCGGGTAACTCGCGTTATGGCCGTAGTTCGTCGGGGCAAACAAGGCGCGGGCCAGATTACCGGCGCCGCCGGAGTAGACACGACCGCCGCTCTTTTCCCAACCGTCCAACTGGCCGCGCAATACGCGACCAGATAAAATATCCACGCCCTGCTGGAAGGCCCGACGATAGAGTTCGAACTGCTTGGGGTCGTAGTTCACTGGCGGCTCGATTGGTAGGCTCTCGCCTTTGAAGACGAAGCGCCAACGAAAGCCGTAGCCCATCGTTAGTTTATCCGCCTCGCCAACCGGAGCCACGGGCGTCGACTGCAGGCCAGGCAACAGCCCGCCCTGCGGATCGCCGGCTTTGACGTAAGGGTCGATAGCGTAAACCGACATCGGTGGCTGCGCGCCCGCCAGGCTCTCGCCGTAAGTCGCCTTCGCTTCGCGGCCGAACGCATAGGCGACGCCAGCACGTGCCATCAGGTCGCCTTCCTAGGAACAATCGATGAAGACCTTGGCTTGGATGACTCGAGCCATGGCCTTTGTCGGCTTCGCCGGGGGACAGCCGTATTCGTCGAAGGGTGCCAGGTCCAAGTCGATCGAGCGAATCACTCCATCTACCTTCAGGACCGCGCTAACTCGATGCTCAAAGAGCACGGTGACGCCGGCGGACTTGAGCATCTCGGCAAAGGCCGCGCGATACTGGGCATCCTTGTAATCCTTCTTTAGGATTGGACGGGTCGAGCCACTGACCGCCTCTTCCCTGCCCCAGTCAATATGCATCAGGCCACCGCCCGTCATGCCACCCAGCCATCGGCTAGGCTCGACCACAATGACCTTCGCACCTGCCTTGGCTGCGGCGCAGGCAGCCATTACCCCACTCGCATTACCACCATAGACACAGACGTCGTAGACCACGGGAGGTTCCACGGCAGCCAACTGAGCCGACCAGGCAAATAGGCCCAGCCCGAAGACAAGACGGAAGAAAACACGGCCACGGGTAACGACAGAAAGCATGGGTTATGGGCACCCTAGGCGCAGGGTTAGGTGAGTCAATATTCGCCTCTATTCGCTAACGTATAGCCGCCAGACGCACACGTGCTTCGGCCAACAGTTCGTCGTACCCGACCCGCCTTGCCAGCATGACCTGCGCCCGCTCCGCAGTGTCCGCCGACGGCCAGCGCTCCTCCTGCCGTTCCATGGTGGCTCTCATTTCGATGAAACGGGGCTCCTTCATCATCGCGTCCAGCACGACTTCCGCGCGCGCGGAAAAGCCAAAAAGTCTGGCCGAGTCGGTGAGCTGCATTTCTGTAGCCATGGCTAATACCCTTTCGAAAACTTGGTCATCCAAACGACGTAACGACGTCGGCGTGACCTCCGGGGTATCTGGCCAAACGTTCTTAGACTCATCTAA
>CAITUF010000290.1 GCA_903895475.1 uncultured Opitutia bacterium
ACCGATGGCCACAATCGTCACGAGCCCGAAGGGGCCGGCATCGAGCGTCACGCGTTGGCGTTTATTTTCCCAGAGGTAGGCAACGTTACGGCGGAGGGCGATCGGGTTGACCGAATAAAGCCAACCATTGGTGAGCACCGCGTCACCGGGCGTTCCCGCGACGGGGAAGTGGAAGCGGTGATAGTCGACCGGGCAGAGGCGGGAGCAGACCACCGTGCCTTTAAGATAGCGTTCGCCGAGGGCGCGGTCGCCGACGAGGGCAGGGATGTCGAAGGTTTGGCCTTTCGCAAAAATCCCTTTCACCGAGCTTGCATCTTGGAAACCTAAGTGACGCCCATCGGCGGGCAAGACCGCCATCTCTGGACGAGGGTCGACCGGACGTGCGGAGGGCTTGAGCTTCCGGTAGAAGAATTCGTTGAATGTCTTATAGGAGTCTGGATTCGGGTCGGCGAACTCGCTCACATCCAAGCCGAAGTCGCGAATGAAGGGTTTCACTCGTTTGGCACTGCTTGGTCGGTCGGCAGTCCATCCATAGAATTTGGAGACAAACGACCGTTTTGCCGCGGCGTGGAGCGTCAATTGCCCGAGGGGATTGCCGTAAATACGCTTTAACCACGCCTCGCCATAGACCTTCTCGATCTCTTCACCACCGGTGTGGCGGTTGTGCAGGTGGATGGGGTCATCGGCATTCATGTGAGTAGATTTGCTAAAATAGGGCTTCAAGGGAACCATTTATCTGACAAAAAGAACCTTCCCCTCCCATGCCCCGCCTGGTCCTTACCCTTTTGTTTCTGACCGCCGCGCTCCCTGCGCAGCAGTCGCCCACCCGTAAGTCTCCCGAGACGATCAAGGCCGAGGTCGAAGCCGAAGTCATCCGGGCCCGGCTTGACCTCGCCGCGTCGACGCGTCGCTTGGCCAATCTCCCTGATAGTTTAGAGATGCGCAAGCTCGAGGCCGAAGCCCAAGTCCGCGCCGCTCGCGCCGAGGCGGCCGCCGCCGGCCAGGAAGCCGAACGCGCCCGCTTAGGTTTAGAGTCCTCCGTCGCTTCCGCCCGTGCTTCTGCCGCGGCCGCCGATAAAGATCGCGCCCGCGCCGAACTCGAAGCCGAAGCCAAGCTCGCATTGGCTCAGGTCACGCTGGATTACGCCAAGGTCTCGTCGGTAGCGGCCATTGCCCGCCTTCAGCAGAAGACCTCCGAAGTCGCCAGCCAGGCGAAGATGACTTACCCCAAGGACCCGCTGATTGATGGCGTGCTGCAAATCAGCGACCGCCGCATCCCGTTCAATGGCGTCGTCAACGATGCCCTCGCCCGCTCGGTGTGCGACCGCATTGCCTTCTTTAATGCGCAGGACTCCGAGTCACCGATCTTCATCGTCATCGATCGCTCCCCCGGTGGTTCGGTGATGTCTGGCTACATGATCTTGCAGGCCATGGAAACTTCGAAGGCCCCTGTTTATGTGGTCGTGAAGGGCTATTGCGCCTCGATGGCGGCGATCGTCACCACGCTCGCCAAGCGCTCCTTCGTCTACCCGCAGACCCTGGTCCTCCATCACCAAGCTTCGACGGGTGTTAGCGGTAACATGACCCAGATGCAGGAGCAGCTCAAGTGGAGCAAAGTCTGGTGCGAACGCATTTTCATCAAGGTTGCCGCCCGCATTGGCGTCCCGCTCGATGACTTCATCAAAGACATGTATAAGGCCACTGTCACCGGTGACTGGAAAGTCCATGGCGACGAAGCGGTCCAGCGCAAGTGGGCGACCGATGTCGTCGAGCGCATGAATGAAAACAGCTTTACCACTGCGGGCGCAACGCCCGCGCCTGCCCCGTTGCCGTTGACGGGCTTTGGCGACACGAACCCGGCGACGGGCCGCGTCCAGCAGGAGATTGCCCCGGCTGGCCCTTGTGACCTCTGGTGGATGTACGACCCGACCATCGAATACGTTATACGCTGAACCCTTCTACATAATAACTAAAATCCTATTCTTACTATGAACCTCTCCTCCACCTTCCGTCTCCTCGCGCTGGCCGCCTTGGTCACCGCTCCGGTGCTCGCGCAGCAGACCACCCGCCGCGTCATCGTCGTCCCGGCTGGCGCCACGCCTGCGGGCGCTCCCGCGGCTCCCGCCACGGGCGGTACGCCCGCCGCCCCGGCCACGGGCGGCTTGCCGACTGCGCAGCCTGGTGCCACGACCGTTGCGCCTGGTCCCGGTATCAATCGCGAAGAAATCTCGCCCGAGCAGAAGGCAGCCATGAAGGAAGCCGACCGCATGCGCACCGAGAAGGCCCGTATCGACGCCGAAGTCGCCCTGGCTGAAGCCAAGCGCACCGAAGAGCTCGCTCCCCTGAACGCCGAGACCGCCAAGCTTTCCGCCGAACGCGCCCTCCGCCTAGCTAAGGCCTCCGCCGAAGCTGCCGCCTTGGAAGACGAACGCGCCAAGCTGGAACGCCAGGCTGCCTTGGAGGCTGCCCGCTCGACCGCTCGCCTCTCTGAGCGCAACAACAAGATCCGCGAACTCGAAGCCGAGGCCAAGCAGCTCCAGCTCGAAGCCGCCAATACGATTTCCCGCCTCAGCAATGAACTCTCCCGTTTTCAGAAGGAAGAAGAGGCTCGCAAGGTGGCCTCGAAGGCTAAGCCAAAGTACCTCAAGGAGCCCTTGGTCGATGGCACGCTGGTGATCAGCGACCGTCGCATCGCCTTTAACGGCGCAGTCACGGAAGGCTTGGCCGACTACGTCAGCCAGCGCATCAACTTCTACAACAACCAGTCGTCGGAATTCCCAATCTTCATCGTCGTCGACAACAGCCCCGGTGGCTCCGTTGCGGCGGGTTACCAGATTCAGAAGGCCATGGCCGCGTCGAAGGCGCCCGTCTACGTCGTCGTGAAGGGCTTCGCCGCCTCCATGACCGCCGTGATCGCGACGCTCGCCGAGCGTTCCTATTGCTACCCCAATACCATCATCCTGCACCACCAGGTTTCCAACTCGGCGCGCGGCAATATGACTGTGCTGAAGGAACAGGTTGAATTCACTAACCGCTGGTTCGAACGCCTCGGTACCCCAGTGGCGAAGAAGATGGGCCTCACCTTGCCGGAGTTCGTGAAGCAGATGTATGCCAACGATTCGTCGGGTGACTGGCAGGCTTTTGGCGAGAAGGCCAAGGAACTGAAGTGGGTCGACAACATCGTCGAGCGGATCGAAGAGACGGCCATCCTCGACCTCCTGCCCCCGGCCCCGACGGTCATGACCTTGCCGACGCCACGCACCGCCCAGGCGGACGCTTCGGGCGTGGTCCAGAAGACCGACGACAAGGGCCACACGTACTTCGAACTACCCGCGCTCTCCAATCCCTTCGACGCTTGGTGGATTTATGACCCCCGCGGTCAGTATCGCTCCCGTTAAGCAGACAATTTGAAGGTTTTTGAAGGCCACGGACCCGTTCCGTGGCCTTTTTCGTTTGCTCGGAACTATCAATTAATATGAGTGTCCTTATCCCCATGCGATTCCCCGCGCTCTTGGCCCTCGTGGCCACCACTACTGTATCCTTTGGTGCCGAAGACGGTGCCCAAGTTTACAATACCCTTTGCGTGGCATGCCACGGCCCGGACGGCAAAGGCCTCAACGGTCTGCCTCCCTTAGTCGGCAGCGATTGGCCGAAAGGCCCAGCTGAGCGCACCATCAAGATTGTGCTCCACGGGATGACTGGCCCCGTGGAAGTAGCGGGTAAAGCCTACAACATCGTCATGCCTCCGCAGGGTGCCGTGTTGAGCGACGAGAAGATCGCCGCCGCCCTGACCTACGTCCGTAAGAACTTCGCTGGTAATGCCGGTGCTGTCACCCCGGAGCTCGTCAAGTCCGTGCGCGCCGCGACCGCGACCCGGACCACCCCTTGGACCGCGGAAGAACTCCTGAAGGATCACCCGTTCCCTCCGCCCAAGACCGCCCTGCGGAACCTCGTCGGCACGATGTATAAGGGCGAGTGGAAGGAGATGCCTGATTTTTCCAAGCTGAAGCCCGCGCAGATTGAAGACGAAAACACGGGCATCATCAGCCCCGCCCAGGCCAGCTTGAAGGACGCTTTTGCCATGGTTTGGACTGCCCAGTTCCAGGCCCCCGAAGACGGCAAGTACACCTTCGCCTTCGACTGCGATGATTACGGTGCTCTCTATGTTAACGGCGAGCGCGTCGCTGAGATCAAGGGCATCGGCCCGGTCGGCGACCGTCGTAAGGAAGTCTCGGTCTTACTCAAGAAGGGTGCCGTGCCGTTCCGCCTCGAGTACGTCGAATTCGCTGGTCAAGAGGTCATCATCTTAGGCTACAAGGGTCCGAAGGATAAGGATTACAAGTGGCTCTCCGACACCAAGCTCGGGGGTGCCGCCAAGGCCGCGTCCAAGCGCGCCCCTATCCCAGTCGAAGCTAAGGACGGCTACACCGCCAGCTACCGCAATTTCATTGGTGGCACGACCTCGCGCGCAATCGGCTTCGGTTTCCCGAATGCCACCAACCTCACTTACAGTGCGGACAACTGTGCCGTCGAACTTCTCTGGACCGGCAAGTTTATGGACGGTGCCCAACATTGGGTCGACCGCGGCCAAGGCAATGCGCCGCCGGCTGGTGACGGCGTCGTGAAAGTTTCGGACGGTATGGTCGTCGCAGGTCCCGCCGCCCCGAGTGGTGCGATTGTCTCCTACCAGGTGAATAAGGATGGCGGCAAGGGCACGAGCTTCAAGGTCGCCGGCGAAGGTTTCACTCTCACGGACGCATGGACGCCTGCGGATATGCGCGGCTCGGCTGGCCTCGCCCGGAAGATTGTGGCGGCTGGCGACAAGCCTGTGACCATCGTCCTCTCGCGTGGGCTCGCGGTGCAGGCTAACGCCGGCGCCTTCGAAGTCGGCCCGCGCCTCGTGGTTCGTGCTATCTCCGGCGTCGCTCCCGCGGCCGCCGGCTCCGACCTCGTGCTTATGCTCAAGCCTGGCGAATCCGCCGTGCTGGGTTACTCCTTCCGCTAATCCCCTCGACCTATCTTTAATATGAAAAAGTTTACCCTTATACTCTTGGCCTTGCTCGCCCTCGCTCCCTTGGCGGAAGCGCAGGCGAAGAAAAAGGCCGCGGACGGCAAGGCGGCCAGTAAAAAGGCAGCCGCTGGTCCGGAAGCCATGGCGCTCCAGGACAAGTATTACGAACGCGTCCAGATCCCGACCCCGCCGGGCGAGGTCGTCGAGGTCTCCTCGATCGCCTTGTTGCCGGGCAAGAAGGTCGCCATCGCCAGTCGCCGCGGAGACGTCTGGATCTGCGAAGGTGCTTACGAGGCCGACGTCACCAAGGTCAAGTGGACCAAGTTCGCTTCCAATCTTCATGAGCCTCTGGGTATGTTCTACAAGGGTGGCTCGCTCTATCTTACCCAGCGCCCCGAGCACACGCGTCTGACCGACACCGATGGCGACGGTAAGGCCGACGTCTTTGACACCATCTGCGCCAAGTGGGGCATTAACGGTGACTACCATGAATACGCTTTCGGTACCGACCCTGATAAGGACGGCAACGTCTGGGTGGTGCTTTGCTTGACGGGTTCGTTCCACGCCTATTCGCCCTGGCGCGGCTGGTGCGTGCGCATCACCCCCGAGGGCAAGATGATCCCGACGACTTCGGGTATCCGTTCGCCCGGTGGCATCGGCATGAACGAGAAGAGTGATGTTTTCTATACGGATAACCAAGGCGTGTGGAACGGCTCCTCGTCGCTCAAGTGGCTTCGCCCCGGTTCTTTCCAAGGCAACCCAACGGGCAACAAGTCCGCGCTGCTTGCGAATTTCCCGGCGCCGCCCGAGCCCCAGAGTGGCTCGCGTGTCCTCACCGAGCGCCTGAAGTTCCCAGAGTTCGTCCCGCCAGCGGTGGTTTTGCCGCACGGCAAGGTCGGCAATTCGCCTTCGGGCATGGCTTGCGATATGACCAAGGGTAAGTGGGGTCCGTGGGCGAACCAGATGTTCGTCGGTGAACAGACCGCTTCGCAGGTTCAGCGCGTTAACCTTGAAGTCGTCAATGGCCTCTACCAAGGCGCCGTGTTCCACTTCCTCCAAGGCTTTGAAGCTGGCCTCGTGCCCGTTCGCATTGACCATGAAGACGGCACGCTCTTCATCGGTGGCACCAACCGTGGTTGGGGTTCCCGCGGTTCGCAGCCGTTCACCTTTGAGCGTGTTCGCTACAAGGGCACAGTGCCGTTCGAGATGCACAACATCTCCGCCCGCTCGGATGGGTTTGAAGTGACCTTCACGCATCCCGTCGATGCCGCCACCGCTGCCGATACGGCGAGCTACTCCATGGATGCTTTCACCTATATCTATCAGTCTTCCTACGGTAGCCCTGAGGTCGATCAGGCGAAGCCCACGGTCAAGTCCGCCACGGTCTCGGCGGATGGCCTTAAGGTGCGCCTCGTGATCGATGGCCTGGTGCGTGGCCATGTCCATCACCTCGTCGCTGACGGCGTCCGTAACAAGGCGGGCGATGCGCTCTGGCACAATGAAGGCTGGTATACTCTAAACGAGATTCCTTCTAAATAATCGTTATCGGTCTTTCCCCTCAGGGGAAGACTGTTGCCAAGGGGGTGTGTTTCTGGGAAATCAGAGACATACCCCCTAACCATTTATGCAACTCACCTGGATTGATTGGGCCATCGTCATCGCATCGATTCTGATCTGCTTTGTGCCAGCGCTTTTCTACGCCAAGCGCTCGAGTGAAAGTACCTCCGAGTTCTTTGCCTCTGGACGCTCGGTACCCTGGTGGCTCGCCGGCCTTTCGATGGTCGCCACGACCTTCTCATCCGACACTCCGAACTGGGTCACCGAGCAGGTTCGTAAATACGGCGTCGCGGGCAACTGGCAGTGGTGGGCCTTCGTACTCACGGGCGTGGCCACGGTCTTCTTCTTTGCCCGCCTCTGGCGCCGTTCGGGCGTCATGACCGACCTCGAGTTCTACGAGCATCGCTACTCCGGTAAGGCCGCTTCATTAGTCCGTGGCTTCCGCGCGGTCTACCTCGGGTTCTTCTTTAACTGCTTCATTATGGGCATGGTGACTTTGGCCGCCTGTAAGATCGCTAACATCCTCTTCGGGATGCCTGCGTGGCAGACGATTGTCATTTGCGGGGTACTCAACGTCGTCTTCGCCGCCCACTCCGGCCTCTGGGGCGTGCTGATCATCGATATGATTCAGTTCTTCATCAAGATGACGGCGGTCTTCGCAGCAGCTTGGTTTTCACTCGTCGAGGTCGGCGAGCGCCTGGTCGGTAAGGGCGCGGGCGGCTGGGCGGGCCTCAAGGCCTTGGTTGAGAAGCTTTCGACTCAACAGGTCGTCACGACCGACGGCGTACCCGTGATGTCGGTGATTAATGGTTCAGGCCAGCCGTTCCTGGACATGCTCCCGAATTTCACGATGTCGGAGCTGGCGTTGATGATCTTCATCTTGCCGATCGCTATTGGTTGGTGGGCCAACTGGTACCCGGGCGCTGAGCCCGGCGGTGGCTCCTACATCGCCCAGCGTATGCTGGCCTCGAAGTCCGAGAAGGATTCCCTCGGCGGCACGCTCTTCTTCAACATCGCGCACTACGTGCTTCGTCCGTGGCCTTGGATCATTACCGCCCTGTGTTCGATTATCGTTTATCCCGACTTGGCCTCGATCAAGTCCGCCTTCCCGGCGGCTGATGTCGCCCTGATTGGTCATGACTCGGCCTTCCCGGCGATGCTCAAGTTCCTGCCGGTGGGCTTCGTCGGCCTGATGGTCGGCGGCCTCATTGCGGCGAACTCTTCCACGATTCTGACGCACCTTAACTGGGGCTCCTCTTACCTCGTGCACGACTTCTATCGTCGCTTCATCAATAAGGATGCCACCGAAGGCCATTACATCAACGTGGGACGTCTCTCCACGGTCGTCCTCTACGTCTTCGCCGCGGTTCTGAGCCTCTTCATGACGTCTGCCCAGCAGGCGTTCGAGGTGCTTCTCTCCATCGGTGCAGGTACGGGCCTGATTTACATCGCCCGCTGGTTCTGGTGGCGCGTCTCGGCTTGGTGTGAAATCGTCGCCATGGTGATGTCGCTCGTTACCTCCTTGGCGGTACCTCTACTGATGCCTGACGACGGTTTCGCTACCCGTACCATCGTGCAGGTTGCGATTACGACGCTTGCTTGGCTGATCACAGCCTATGTCGGTCCGGAAACGGATCGTGCGACGCTGATTTCCTTCTACCGCAAGGTGAAGCCGGTGGGTCCAGGCTGGACCGATATCCGTGCGGCGGCGGGTGTGACGGACGCTGAAGTCGCCCAAGAGAATCGGATTGGCTCCGCTCTCCTCGGCTGGATTTCGGGCTGCGTGGTTATCTGGTCCTCGCTCTTCGCCATCGGTAACTTCCTCTACTCCTCGGGCGATCCCACTCGCCTCAAGATGGCTTGGATCCTGACGGCCGTCTTTGCTGTCAGCGGCTACGTCCTCTTGAAGGTGACCCAGCAGCTCTGGGCGGACAGCACGGCCTCCCAAGCCCGCGAAGACGACCGCCTCAAGCAGGGCTAAGCGTAAGCACAGTCACAAAAAAGGGCCGGCATTTGCCGGCCCCTTTTGTTTGGCCAAGTTCAATTGGAGTGCAGGCGGTAGGTGTCGTCCCATAAGGGGGGTTCTTTCGAAAGGGGGTTGAGCTCTTGCCAGCGCAGGTTGGTCTTGAAGTCGTACTCCAAGTTACGGTCGTTGGGTGTTGGGTTGTAAAAGAACATGAATCCGTTGCCTGCGCCCCGAGGGGAGACGATTTTGGCGAAGTGGGCCGACACCACATTGCCGTCCTTGTCCAACTGGGTGCGCACGCGCAGGAACAGCCCGTTGTTCTTGATCTTGTCGCGATAGTTGGAGAGGTTGGCTCGGTTTGAATGGTAGTCTTTAACTTCCTTTAGGGTCAGTTCTTCGACGTATCCTTCCTCGGGTGCCTTATGTGGAACGGTTAATTTACAATAGGGCCAAAACTGCGCGCTCAGGATGATGCCGTCCCCTTTATTCGGGAATCGATACGTTACGGAGTGAGTCCAGTCTCCGTAGCGGACTTTGCCTTCATCCATCGTATCAAGCCCTCGATTTACGTCCACTACTGCGCTTCGTTCAGTCCAAGCGTCTTTAAAACCACGAAAGACGCTGGTGACCCTGATAGTGAAATCCATTCGCTTGCCTTGTCCGTGCGGCGGCATCGGTTCAAGCAGTTCGGCATCGTAGCCCACTTCGGTGATAGCCAAGTCAGGTAATCTCGGGTCGGCCGGCTCCGTATCTTTAAGCCCGTTGACCCGGCGGTGACTAAAGCCTCCTGACTTTGCCTTCAGGGGGATGGGCTTGCGGACGTAGGGCAGGGTGACTTTCAGCGTGAGCTTAGGCTCTTCGAAATGGAGGAAGTCCTGCTGAGTGACGGTGACGTCGTAAGACTTCCAGCCGGCCGCCGCATCGCTGTTGCTTAAGCTGACGCGCATATCCGTGGTGAAGAAGTAAGGCAGGTCTTTGCAGATCAAGCGGCCGTTTGGATCGGCTACCCAGTCATCGCCACCGTGTCGGCCGTTTTTGGGATTGAAACTGATGCTGTCCCCGCGGGCGCCTGCTAACGGCTTACCGTCTTCATCAACAACGTGGATGGTCAGTTCCTTGGGGGAGGCGGTCAGTCGCTGGCTTTTCTCCTTATAGGTTTCGGCGTGTCCTGAAAGTGCGCAGGCGCTGGCGAGCACCATGACCACGAGGGAGGAAGTTCTCATCGGCTTTGCTCGATCATGTAAGTGAAGAACGGGTGCACGTAGGGCAGGGCGGCGTTCTTGAAGTCGCTGTGCAGCCAGCGCTCTTTGGTCTCTTTACTGCCATGCCCCTGTTCCGGCCAGGCTGTCGAGCGACCCGCTATCTCCAGGTTGTAGTTCACGAAGGTTACAGTCTGTACGTTTCCTGTCGCTACTAAGGGGCCGCCGCCGGCCGCATACGTACTCGCAGGGATGCCTCTCGCCAGCATGTCGTACCAGGTATTCTTTCGGTCCAAGGCCCATTCGATTTGGTACAGCATGCCTGCGCCGTAGTGCATAGATTCTTCCGTGAAAGGGCGGAAAAAGGGACGGGCGATTAAATGCTCATTGGTAATGTACTTAACGGTATCCTCCGGGCTCATGGTTTGTCGGATTGGTGGCCAGGCCCAGATGTTATTGGTATCCCAATCGCCGTTGAACCCCCACCCGCCTTGTCGTTCCGATACCGCTAAGGCGGATAGGCTGTAGTTACCCTTCAGGAGTTCTTGGGTCTTCCACGCGCCCTCCCCCAAGCGGGATAGGTTCTCCCAGAGGCCCGCGTTCTTCATCGTGTCCGGGCACTTGGCCACTTCGTCTCCAGTGGAGTAGCAGTTAATGGCGTATTTACCCTGAGTGATCGCTTCAAAGCGCCTTCTCCATGTGATGTTTTGACGCCGATCTCCCTCCGGGAAAGGTAATTTATGCCATTCCGAGGCAAAGAGACGGGAGTTATACGGCCTCCAAGATTCTTCGGTCATTTCCTTGGACTGTTCTGCGTCATTGAACCCATAAGCCTCCGCGGCGACGGCGGCATTGACCATGAGGTAGCGATGCGGGATGAATTTACTTTCCTGGAGGGCATGCGAAGCTACCACGTTGCCGAGGCTGTGCCCAATGAGGGTGGTATTTCCGAAGTCCAGAAACCCCAGCGACCCGGTTAAGGCATCACCCGTTTGGAAGGCATTGAAGACGCCTTTGTGGTAGTCTAGCCCCGTATCTCCGTACCAACTCACGCCCACGAAGCGGGCCTTGCTGCCCATGGCATAGAGGCGCTTGAAGGTCTCCGCCTGCCAGCCTTTCGCCCTATCGCAGTCGACGTTGTAGCCGTGGAGGAAGACGATCCACTGGTCCGAGCTTTCGTCGTCGGGCAAGCCGCTGGGTGTGCCCGTATTCGTCGCTCGGGCGTCACCCGGTGGGGTTAAGAGGTTACGTCCCGATGTGTCGGTGCAGATGCGCGTCAGGTCGATGTGTCGGAACATGTCTGTGATGTTGCTCACGGCGATCTTCAGCGGAATTGAGGCTACAACTTGGCCGCCCTTGGTGACCTGTAATTCCAGTGGACGGGGGGAGCCTCCGCGGCCTTCCAGTAAGACGACACCATGTCCTAACTGCTCGATGCGCGTCACCCAAGCGTCGGGTAGTTCTAGGTTGCCAGCCGAATCGAGATTCAGGACGGCGGCCTTATCTACGCCGCTGGCGAGGTCCGCCCCGAACGCCATCAGATTGGGCGTCGTATGGATCTTCCTCGCCTCCACTGGCGTCAGGGCAGTGAGCACGAAGTTGATGGCGGACTCCGGCTGATGGAGGCGATAGCGGTAGCCGTCCGTTGTCGGTAGTAGGCGCACGACTTCCGCGATGGCAAGATTCAGCGGAAAGAAGTCCGCCAAGTCCCGTTGGCCTTGGATGCCACGTTCCGTGAAGTTGTTATAGGTCTTCTCCGTGACGAGCGGGGTGTTAGGTCCACCCGACTCATAGGTATTTTCGACGACCGGAGGGCGGCCAGGGACGTCGGCATCATTGGACTGGTGGTCGCCGGCGTCGCGATCGTCGTTAATCCACAGGCGCCAGGGTTTGCCCGCTGCGGGGGCCTCGCCGGCGGAGATGACACCATCGCGGTTAGCGTCCACCTCGAGCGTGGCCGAGACCACGGAAACGTTATCAATCAAACACCCGTAGGTCGTATTAGCGACGGGCACGAAGTTCACCGTTACGCCAGCCGTGGCCTGTTCAGCGGTTAAGCTAAAGGCGAGGGTGGCGATGCCCCAGCCAGCCGCAGACTGCGCAGGGATATCGGTGCGTACGATAGTCATGCCGGCAGCGTCGGTCACAGAGACCCAATAGGCGTTCTTGCCAGCCTGCGGGGAGCCGCGGCCGCACTGGTTCCAGTGCACTAGGTAGCCACCCGCGCGCAAAGTAGTGAGACGCTGTTTGATTCCGAAGTGCCCCTTCGAGGCGTCGAGCTCGATGAACTGGTTTCCCTGGTTGGACCATGCCTCGATTTGCGTCCCTTGGTAGGCGCTCCAGCCAGCGACCTTTCCGGCCGCTAGGTAATCCCATTTAAATGCTCCGCCGAAGTAGCCGCTACTGGTGCCCGCCGAACGGGCTAGATTGAGCGTGGCTGCAAAATCACCGTTCTTTAAAAGGTTTAGCGCTTGGCGGGTGAGTTGCACCGTGCGCGGTGGCAGGCCGGGCACCGGTTTAGGGCGCGGCGGGTCGTTGGGGTTGGTGGGGTCGGTCCCGAGCAGGAGCTCTTCGCGATCCGAATAGCCATCGCCGTCGGTATCTGCGTTCGTCGGGTCGGTCCCGGCGAGCAACTCCTCGACCAGCGTCAGGCCGTCCCCGTCTTCATCAGACAAGCGTTGCTCAAGGTCATCTGGGCTGAGTCCAGGAGGGGCCTCCGTTATGGCTGGTGCTGGGTTGCTCGGGAGTTCGAGCGCACGGATGGCGGTGGCGGCGGCGAGGAGAAAGAAGAGGGTGGTTTTCACCCCCTTCAGCATAGCCGTCCCGCATTAAAAACAATAACTAGACTCTAATACTCATTCCCTAGACGCCTGACCTTTGCCGGGGCTGGGGCCATGGCTTCAGCGACCAAAACGATAAATCATCCGTTGGCGGTAGTACTCGCCTGGGCGCAACACGCCAGAGGGATAGCCGGCGCGGTGGAAGGACGCTTGATTAGGAGAGTCAGGGAAGAGTCCCGGCTCGAGGCAGAAGCCATGGCGGTAACTGAACTTTCGTTCCGCTCGGCCAGTGATCGAGCCATCGAGAAAATTACCGGCGTAGAACTGAATTCCCGGGGCGTCGGTGAGGACTTCCAGCGAACGTCCGGAACTAGCTTCCGTGACGCGGGCAGCGAGGCGGAGGCCGGTGGGGCTGCCGAGGTCGAAGCAGTGATCGTAGCCGCCGGCCAAGCGGAGTTGGCGGTGCTCGGCGTTAATATCTTGGCCGATGCGGCGCGCGTGGCGGAAGTCGAAGGGCGTGCCCTCAACGGTGGCACGTTCGCCCGTCGCAATCAACGTGGCGTCGGTCGGGATGAAGCGTTCCGCTGGAATCGTCAGCGTGTGATCAAGGATGTCCCCCTTGCCGGCGAGGTTGAAGAACGCATGGTTCGTTAGGTTACACAACGTCGGCGCATCCGTCGTTCCAGCGAAGTCGATACGCAGTTCGTTGGAGTCGTGGGGCAGGGTGTAGGTGACCGCGACCGTGAGGTTTCCGGGGTGGCCTTCGTCGCCCGCTGGGCTGACGTGCGTGAAGCGAACGGCGCTGGCCCCGCTGACGGATAGGACCTCCGCGGACCAGACTCGCGTGTGCATGGCGTGGGTGCCTCCGTGGAGGTGTTGACCATTATTATTTTGGGTTACCTGGAAGTCCTGTCCATCGATGCTAAAACGGCCGGCGCGGAGACGGTTGGCGTAGCGACCGACGGTGCTACCGAGGTAGGCGTTGTGGTGGACGTAGCCATCGACGTGGTCGTGGCCCAAGGTAACCTCGCCGACTTCGCCCCGGCGGTCGGGTACGCGGACGGAAGTGAGGGTGGCGCCGTATTCACTGATCGCCACGCTCATGCCACGTCCGTTATTCAGGACATGTAGCCGGATGGATTTGCCATTAACCTGGCCGTGGATGCGTGACCGATGACCGGAGACGCGCTGGCGAGCGAAGGCGACGACGAG
>CAITUF010000291.1 GCA_903895475.1 uncultured Opitutia bacterium
AAGTAAGATAAAGCAGTAAAAAACAGCCGGCTTGCATAGGGGTATGCAAGCCGGCTCCTTTTTGGACAGACGCGAACGGCCACCCACGGTGGCGAAACGAAACGGCCCGGTCACCTTACAGTGGCCGGGCCGTTTTGCGTCTAGCAATTAAACCTTAGCCACCGGTCATCTTCGTGATGAGCGCGATGAGCGGAAGGAACATCGCGAGCACGATCGTACCGACGACCACGGCGAGGAACACGATGAGCACTGGCTCGATGATCGAAGTCAGGGCGGTCACGGCGTTGTCTACTTCTTCGTCGTAGATGTCGGCGACGCGATTGAGCATCTCCGGCAGCTGGCCCGTCTCTTCGCCGACTTGAATCATGGACGTCACCATCTGCGGGAAGACGCCGCTCTGTTCGAGCGGAACGGATAGTGGTTCACCGTCGCGGACGCGGTCGTGCACGCGCTCGAGGGACTTGGCGATGACGACGTTGTCGAGGGTATCGCGGGTAATCGTAATCGACTGCAGGATTGGCACGCCCGAAGCCATCAAGGTACCGAAGGTGCGCGCAAAGCGGGAGACCGAGACAATCTGCACGAAGGTACCAATCTTCGGCAGCTTAAAGACAATACGGTCGAAGATTTCTTTCCCCTTCGGCGTACTCAACCACCACTTAAGGCCCGAGTAGATACCAAAGATGGCAACCGGGGTGATGTACCAGAACTCGGTCAGTAGCTTGGAAAACATGACGACATACTTAGTCAGGGGCGGCATGTTAGCTTTCTGCCCTTCGAGCATCTTCTCGAAGGACGGCACGACCTTCACCATGAGGATGTACACGATAACGATGGCGACCGTGACGACCACGCCTGGGTAGACCATGGCAGCTTTGACCTTCTTCTGGATACGCTGGGCCTTTTCACGGAACTTGGCGAGACGGTCGAGGACCTTGTCGAGCACACCGCCCGCTTCACCGGCCTTCACCATGTTGACGAACAGACGGTCGAAGACCTTGGGGTGAGCCTGGAGGGCTTCGGAGAAGTTGTTACCCTGGGAGACGCTGTCGGCGATGTTGCCAAGGACTTCCTTGAAGTAAGGGTTGCGCTCCTGCTTGTGAATCAGTTCGAGGGCGCGGAGCAAGGGCAAGCCTGCGATGATGAGCGTCGCCAGCTGGCGCGTCATGGTCGTGACATCCTCGGGGGAAACCTTGGCGCCGAAGGTGAAGCCGGACTTCTTGGGGGCGCTGCTGGTAACGACGGCCTTAGCGGCACCGCCATCGCTGGCGAGGGTCGTTACCATGAGGCCGCGGGCCATGAGCTTTTGACGGGCCTGCTCATCACTGGCGGCTTCGATTTTACCGGAGGTCTGCGCGCCATTACGGTCGATGGCGCTGTACTTGTATTCGGGCATGGGAGTGGGGTGAGGTTAAAGGTTAGGTGTATTTAAGGACTTCTTCGATCGTCGTGTGGCCATCGAAAATGCATCGGATACCGTCTTCACGGAGCGGGCGCATACCCACTTCGATGGCCTTCTGCTTGAGGACGAGCGTCGGGGCACGCTGGGAAATCATCGTGCGCAGGGAATCGGTAATCGTCATTAGCTCGAAGAGCCCTTGACGACCGCGGTAACCCGAACGGCTGCACTCGGCGCAACCCTTACCGAAGTAGAACTTCTTGTTCGTGATCTCAAGCGCATCGACGTCGAGCATGTTGATGACTTCCTTGTCCGGCTCATAGGCCGTGCGGCAGACCTTACAGATGCGGCGTAAGAGACGCTGGGCGAGGATGCCTTCCAAAGAAGCGGAGATAAGGAACGGCTCCAGACCCATGTCGATGAGTCGCGTCACGGCGCCGGGGGCGTCGTTGGTGTGAAGCGTGGACAGCACGACGTGACCCGTCAGCGAGGCCTGCACGGCAATCTGGGCGGTCTCGAGATCTCGAATTTCACCGACCATGATGGTATCGGGGTCTTGACGTAAGAAGGAGCGGAGCGCCGCGGCGAAGGTGAGGCCGACCTGGTGGTTAATCGGCACCTGCATGATACCTTCGACTTCGTACTCCACGGGGTCCTCGGCGGTGAGGATTTTGACGTCCTCGGTGTTCACCTCGCGCAAGGCGGAGTATAGGGTGGTCGTCTTACCGGAACCGGTCGGGCCAGTGACGATGAAGATACCGTTCGGGCGGTTTACCATCGCACGAATGCCTTCCTTGATGTCTTCCTGCATCGACAGGGCGTCGAGGCTCAGGTTGACGACGGTCTTGTCCAAGATACGCAACACGACGGACTCACCGAACTGGGTCGGGAGGGTGGACACACGTAAATCGATCGCCCGTCCGCCGATAGTGGTCTTAATGCGACCATCCTGCGGAATGCGGCGTTCGGCGATGTTAAGCGCCGAGAGGACCTTAACGCGGGCGATGACGGCCGAAGCTAGGTTCTTGGGCGGCGGGGCCATTTCGTACAACGAACCGTCGATGCGGTAACGAATACGGAACTGGTCTTCAAAAGGCTCGAAGTGAATGTCGGACGCCTTGGCTTTGACGGCTTCCTGCAGAACGAGGTCAACGAAGCGGATGATCGGGGCCAGGCTGGCGGCGGCCACCACGTCTTCATCGTTCGTGGCAGCGGCGGAGCCTTCCTCGAACTCGCCGAGAAGGTCTTCCATCGATGTCGCCGAGGCTTCACCGTAGACGCGGATAACCGCTGATTCGACCATGTCCGGGTCAGCCACGGCCAACTCGATGTCGCGTTTCAGGATGAACGTCAGTTCATTGATGGCGGAGGAATTGAAGGCGTCCTTAGCGACGAGGGTCAGCTTACCGGCTTCGTCAGCGACGGGCACCACCATATACTTGTGCGCCTGGGCGGGCTTGAGCGTGCGGGTCAGTTCATCGGCAAGGTCGGCCGGGATGACCGAGTAATACTGCACCTGCAGGTGATCAGCGACGGCCTGCAGCAAGGTGGGACGGTCGGCCAAGCCAGCGTCAATCAGGCTGTCGGCGAAGGATTTTCCGGTCGTCGCGTGCGACTCCCAAAGCTCGTCGGATTGGGTCTGGTCGACAAGGCCGGCTTCGAGCGCGATATCGCGCATGACGTCACTGTGGTCTTCAAACATGGGGAATGGGCGGGTAAGGGGTTATTTCTTGAGGGCGGCGGGATTGAGGCGGGCGCGCATCATCTCGGAGTCCTGGCAGTAGTTCATCACTTCCTCTTCGGCGACCTTACCTTGGTTGAACAAGGCGAGGAGATCAGAATCCAGCGTGCGCATTCCGCGCCCGGCGCCGGTCTCGATGTCGGAGGTGATTTGGAAAGTCTTGTTCTCGCGAATCTTCGCGGCGATGCCGTCGGTCCGAATCATAATCTCGTAGGCAGCGACGCGCTTATCGTCCACCGTGCGCAGGAGGCACTGGGAGATGACGGCGACAATCGAGGAAGAGAGCTGGACGCGAATCTGGTCACGGGCCCCCGCGGGGAAAGCATCCAGGATACGGTCGACGGTGCGGGCGGCCCCAGTGGTATGGAGCGTGCCGAATACCAGGTGGCCGGTCTCTGCAGCCGAGACGGCGGCCTCGATGGTCTCGAGGTCGCGCATTTCACCAATGAGGATAACATCGGGGTCCTGACGGAGAGCGGCGCGGACGCCTTCGGCGAAGGAGGGGACGTCGTTGTGGACTTCCCGTTGTGTCACCACGCAACCCTTATGGGCGTGGTAATACTCGATGGGATCCTCAATCGTGACGATGTGACCATCCTCGTTCTCGTTGATCCAGTTGATCATCGAAGCGAGGGTCGTGGACTTACCGGAACCGGTCGGACCCGTCACCAAGATAAGCCCGCGCGGACGGCGCAAGAGGTCCTTAACCATCGGCGGCAGGCGGAGCTGCTCGAGCGTGAAGATTGCCGTGGGAATGAGGCGCAGGACCATGCCGAGCACGCCTTTACCGCGGTAGACATTGACGCGGAAACGGGCCTTCTTGTGGAAAGAGAACCCGAAGTCACAGCCGCCGTCGCGCTTGAGGCGCTCGACTTGCTCGGAGGGCGTAATGGAGCTCACCAAGGCCTGGGTATCCTCGCTCGTGAGCGCGGCGCCTTCAATCGAGACCACACTACCACTGACGCGGAGACTCGGCGCCCGGCCGACGTGCAGGTGCAAGTCGGAAGCGCCATTCTCAATCATGGCTTCCAGGAGCTGGTTAATCTCGTACGCCATGAGAAACTTAGATGACGTCGTCGGCGACGGTTGCGCCCATCACTTCCTCAATCGTGGTCATGCCCGAAGCGACCTTACGCTGGCCGTCTTCGCGCATGGTGCGCATGCCGGCCTCACGGGCCTTGCGACGCAGGTCGACGAGGTTCGCACCTGCGTAAATCATTTCCTGAATTTCTTCCGTAATAACGAGGAGTTCGAAGACCCCACGACGGCCCTTGTAACCGCGTTCCCCACACTTGGCACAACCGGCTCCCTTCATGGGGGTCGCCCCAGCGATGTCCTGCTCGGTCATGCCGATGGTGTAGAGTTCCTTGGCGGTCGGCTTGTACGGCTGTGCGCACGACTGGCAGACGCGCCGCACGAGGCGTTGGGCCAAGGCCCCGCGCAAAGCGGCGGACACTAGGAACGGCTTCACACCGATATCGACGAGTCGCGTCACGGCGCTGACGGAGTCATTGGTGTGGAGAGTGGAGAACACCATGTGGCCGGTCAGAGCCGCATTAATCGAGATTTCCGCGGTCTCAAAATCTCGAATTTCACCGATCATGATGATGTTCGGCGCCTGACGGAGCATGGCGCGGAGGGCGGCGGCGAAGGTCATACCAACGTCGCGCTTCACCTGCACCTGATTGATACCGCCCATCTGGTACTCGACCGGGTCTTCGACGGTGATAATCTTACGGTCAGGCTTGTTGATGTAATTCAACGCCGAGTACAAGGTGGTCGACTTACCGGAACCGGTCGGGCCCGTGACGAGGAAGACACCATCCGAACCCGAGATGAGGCCTTGGAACTTGGCTTGGTCATCCGCAAAGAACCCGAGCTCCGGAAGGCCGAGCTTGAGGCCTTCCTTGTCGAGGATTCGCATGACGATCGATTCGCCGTAGACGGTCGGGAGGACGGACACGCGTAAGTCGATGTCGCGGCCACCAGTGCGGGCCTGAATACGGCCGTCCTGCGGGATACGCTTTTCGGCGAGCGAAACTTCCGCCATCAGTTTGAGACGAGAGATGACGGAGGCCTGCAGGCGCTTGGGTGGACCCTTCATTTCCTGCAGGACGCCGTCGATGCGGAAACGCACGCGGAACCGCTTTTCCAAGGGTTCCAAGTGAATGTCGGAAGCCTTGCGGCGGATGGCGTCGACGATCAGGGAGTTGACGTAACGGATGATCGGCGCGTCGTCTTCCTTGGCTTCCCCACCCTGCGGGAGCTCGACGGACAGGCCGTCTTCAGAGGCTTTACCGAAGACTTCCTCGTAGGAAACGCTGACCTGACCGCCACTATAGCAGCGGGCAATGGCGGTCCGGAGTTCATCCGGTGGCGCGAGTTTCGGATTAAGCGTGAGCTTAAGGACGCGCGCTAGGGAATCGAGGCTTTCGGTATCGAGCGGGTCAGCGATAGCGACGAGGAGTTCCACCCCATCCATCTGCAACGGCAGGATATTGGAACGCTCCGCTTGGTCGCGGCTAATAAGCTTCAATAACTCATCGGCCGGGGAAACCTGCGAAAGGTCGACGACTTCCATGTCGAACTCGACACCGAGGGCTTCGGTAATCTTCGCCCAGGTGACCTTGCCGTTCTCGACGAGGTTGGCCAAGGCGAGGGTATCGGGGTTGCCATCCGGGGTCGCCGCCACGGCCGCACGGGCCTCGGCGACGTCGCCCGCGGTTACGAGGGCTTTGTCCTGAATGAATTGGATGACGAAATCGTCGGCGGTCGTCACAGTGGGGGTATCCTTGGCGGAAGGTGGGGTGATAAGTGCTGCTCCTTGGGGTGGGAGCTACACGAGAGCCTTGAAACCTAAATCCCACCCCCTCCTCGGCAATCGCAAAAGCGGTCAAATAGCGGACTTCTCGGCGGCCGTGAGCCGAGCCACTAATCGCCTCACCTGCGCCTCCAAGGCGGACAGGTCTCCATCGTTCCAAAGGACATGATTAGATTTCGCAAACTTTTGAACAATAGGCATTTGCGAATTAATCCTCGCTTGGGCGTCCGACCGCGAAAGGCCTCTGGCCTCCAAACGAGTCAAACGGACGTCATCCGAGCAAGCCACACAAACGACACAAGCAAACTCGGCCTCCAATCCTTTCTCAAAAAGCAAAGGGATTTCGACCACATGATGCCGCGTCGTATCGGCCACCGCGGCTTGGCGGAGCCGGGCCACCTCCGGATGCACCAAGCCTTCGAGGAAGGCGAGCTCAGCGGGGGCGCCAAACACTTTGCGGCCAATCCACGCCCGATCAGGCAAACCGTCCGCACCCAGTGCTTCCCGACCCCAACGCGCCACGAGCTGTTGGACTATTTCAGGGCGAACCAGAACCGAGCGCGCCAGTTGGTCAGCATCGACGACCTTAAAGCCTAGGCGCGCAAACATGGCTAAGGCTGCGGACTTGCCGCAACCAATGCCACCAGTGAGCCCTAGAACCATGCAAGGACGCTAACCCGCTTTAAAGCCCAAGGGCAAACCTCAAGCAGGGCTCGGCGAAGACTGCGTGCCGGTTTCTGGCGCCGGACCTGCAGGGTTAGCCTCGCGGACGGGATTGGCCACCGGACTGCCGACCACCGGGGTCTGAATCGCCCCGGTCTTAAGGATTTCCATGATATGAATACCGTCCAGCGTTTCGTGCTCCAAGAGGGCTTCCGCAATCTTGCGATGGGCTTCACCGTGTTCAGCGATGATTTTCTCCGCCATGGCGAACTGCTCGTTGACGATCTGGGCGACGGCCACGTCGATGCGGCGGGCGGTTTCATCGCTATGCCCTTGGGTGCGCGAAATCTCGCGACCCAGGAAGACGGTGTCCGTGTTCTCGTTGTAGGAAATGGGGCCGAGGTCGCTCATCCCCCAATCACAAACCATCTGGCGGGCCATCCGGGTGGCCTGCTTGATGTCCTGCGAGGCACCGCTCGAGATATCGCCCGTGATAACACGCTCGCCGACGCGACCCGCCATCGCGGTACAGATGAAGCGAGTCAGCCAGGTCTTCGAACTACCGAAGGAATCCTTGGTGGGCATGAACATGGCCATACCGAGGGCACGACCACGCGGAATAATGGTGACCTTGTGGACCGGCAGAGTGCCGTCATCGAGCACGGCCTGCACGAGGGCGTGGCCGGCTTCATGGTAAGCCGTCTTACGGAGGTCTTCCTGGTCGGCACCCTTGCGGCGCTCGCGGCCATGCGCGATCTTATCGCGGGCTTCTTCGACGTCGCACATCTCCACCTTGTCGCGATTACGGCGGCCAGCATGCAGCGCGGCTTCGTTAAGCAGGTTGGCGAGGTCGGCACCCGACATCCCCGTGGTGATGCGGGCGATGCGCTGTAAGTCGACGGAGGGCGCCATCTGGAAACGCTTGGCATGCACCGTCAACACGGCCTCACGGCCACGGAGGTCGGGCAGGTCGACGAAGACTTGGCGGTCGAAACGGCCCGGGCGGAGCAAGGCGGCATCGAGGACGTCGGCGCGGTTTGTCGCGGCGATCACAATCACGCCCGCTTGGCCATCGAAGCCATCCATCTCGACGAGCAAGGAGTTGAGGGTCTGCTCGCGCTCATCATTCCCGCCACCCAAGCCGGCGCCGCGCTGACG
>CAITUF010000292.1 GCA_903895475.1 uncultured Opitutia bacterium
CGATAGCTGACATGATTCCCGCACAGCAACACGGGCCCCTCCGGCAACGTCCCCACGACCTTTGACTCCCCTACCAGCATCCGCGGTAGCGTGGTCGCAGGCCGGGGAGAGGCGGATTCGACTGCGCTCATGTCAGGACGATGTCCGTATTGTGGCCGGCCGTCAGCAACCATCGGCAGGCTCAGACTTCCTGGAGCATCTGCTTGGCGTCCCCGAAGGTCTTGGGGCGGACTTCGACCTTATCCATGAGCGACATGAATAGGCGGCAAAGCTGACGATCGGGCTTGCCGGTGTAATCCAGTACGCGACCACCCTTGATCCGGCCGCCGGCACCACCGAGTACCACGACGGGCAGCTGGTCGTTGTCGTGCTTCGCCCCCGCCATCATGCTGGAACAATACACGAGCATGGTGTTGTCGAGTAAGGTGCGCGGGCCTTCCTGGATGGAGTCCATCTTGCGCGCGAGGTAGGCGACCTGCTCCATGAAGAACTGATTAATCTTCAGCCAGTCCTTACCGTCGGAGTGCGACAGGAGGTGGTGGATCATGTAGTCGATGCCGTTGCCAGGCTGCTGGTCGGACTTGATATTGGGGAAGCGCAGCGCGCTGTGGTCGTTGTTCAGCTTGAGCGTGGTCACGCGCGTGGTGTCGGTCTGGAAGCCAAGGACCATGATATCGCACATGAGACGCATGTGCTCCGCGATGTCCTGAGGGATGCCGTCGGCAGGGCGCTTGATGTTCGGCTTGTCGAGCGTCGGGCGCCAGCCCTGCAGCTCACCACGCTGTCCCGCGGATTCGATGCGCTTCTCGACGTCGCGCACGGAGTCGAGATACTCGTCCAGCTTCTGCTTGTCGGCCTGGCTGACGTTACGGCGGAGATCTCCGGCGTCATTAAGCACGGCATCGAGTACGCTGCGGTCGCCAGGCGAAGCGGCATCTTTAAAGAGACGGTCGAAAGCCAGCGCGGGATAGATTTCCAACGGGGTCGGGGTCGTCGGCGAGCTCCACGAGATGTGCGAGCTGTAGAGCATGGAGTAGTTCTTGTGCACGCCCGGGAACGAGCGTTCGCACGCGAGCACGAGGCTGGGCACCTTGGTCGAACGGCCATAGTGCTGCGCGACTAGTTGGTCAAAGCTGGTGCCAGAACGGATCTCGCCACCGGAGGTGATGGGGGCGCCAGAGAGGAGATTACCCGTCTGCGAACTGTGGATATTACCCTTACGCGCTTCCTCGTGGTAAAGGCCTTTGACGAAGAGCAGCTTGGACCGGAAATCGTTCAACGGCGCGAGTACCTGGCCGAGCTCCATGTCCTTACCCTCCCCTTTCGCCCACCATTCCTTGGAGTGGAAGCCGTTGCCCGAGAAAAGTGCGGCGACGCGCACAGGGGCCTCGCTGGCGGGACGGTTCTTCTTGGGCTCGTCGCCCCAGACGTTGGCGGACTCGAGCCACGGCAACGCCATGGTCACGCCCATACCGCGCAGGAAAGTCCGTCGGCTGAATTGGTGCTTGTTCATAAAATCAGTGGTTTGTTTTGAAGTCGCGTCCACGTACCTCGCGGAACTGCGAGCTGAGCACGATGAGCTCAAGGGCCCCACCCACTCGGCCTTCGCCAGTCTTGAGCCGGGCGACCATGGCGTCGAGGAGCGGCTTGTCCGAAAGCTGGACGGCCCGACCGAGCGCATACCCGAGCAGCTTGCGGCTGAACTGGCGGAGGAAGTCATCTTGGCGTCGCGTGAGCAGATAGTCCCGTAGGCCGTTCAGGCCATCGACGGAGACGCCGCCTGGCAGCACGGTGCGGGTATCGATACCCAAACCAGCGGCGTCCTTAGAGCGGGCACGTCCGATGGCGTCGAAGCCCTCCAAGGCAAAACCAAACGGGTCCACGCGCTGGTGACAGCGGGCGCACACGGGATCGCTGCTATGCTTTTCGATGAGCTGACGCTCGGTGAGGCCCTGCGGCGCGGTCTCGGGTAGGATCGGCACGTCTTTGGGCGGACGCGGTAGCTTATCGCCTAACAGGACTTCGGTCAGCCAGTTCCCACGCAGGATGGGGCTGGTCCGCGAAGCACCACTCTGCCGGGCGAGTGTGGACGCAAAGGCCAGAACGCCGCCACGCCCTTGCGCACGGACGCCATCGACGCGCTGCCAGCCCTCTCCGGACACCTTGAGTCCGTAATGGCGGGCCAACGGGCCGTTCACGAAAACGTGGTCGGCATCAATCAGCGAAAGCACGGGCCGATCCTGCTGAAACAGATCGGTAAAGAAACGTTCTGTCTCCTCCTGCATGGCACCACGGAGCGAGACGAACGTCGGGAAGTGCCGCTCGCTCTTCTCATCAAGCGTGGCAAGGTCGCGTACGTGCAGCCACTGGCAGCCGAACTCACGAGCAAGTCGCTCCGACTTGGCATCTTTGACCATACGACGCATCTGGGCGGCGAGCACCTCAGGTTCATGCAGCTGGCCCGAGGCGGCGAGCGCGCGTAGTTCGGCGTCAGGTGCAGAGGACCAGAGGAAGAAGCTCAGACGCGTGGCGAGTTCCCAGTCGTTGACTGGCGCAGCCTTCTCACCAGCAGCGGCCTTCTCACCGCGATAGAGGAAGGCTGACGACACCAGCACGCGCGCAATCAGCCGGCGGACTGCGAGGTCATGCGGCAGCTCCTGCTTACGGAGTTCCTGATAGAGGGCGCGGAGTTGTTCGGCCTCTCCCTCCTTTAGAGGACGACGCCAGGCATCGCCGGCGAGGCGCACGACGGCGTCAACGTGCTTAGGTTCAGCTGCCAGGAGTTCTTGCTGGAATTCGGCAGCGCGGCGCATGATTGGCTCACGCAACGGCTCGAAGGCGTTGGGATTAGCGTCCTGCGTCGCGAACTGATAAAGGGATTCGAACGATTCTACCTGCAGGAGTGCTTCCTGGCTGATGAAACGTAAGTCAGACCAGAGACGGTCAAGCTCGGCAGCGGCCTTATCGTCCAGCATGAGCCGACCGAGGGAGTCGTCCTCGCGGTAGAACAACGTCAGCGTCACGGCCTCATCGACCGGCACGACCCTGGCATAGCAAAGCGCGGATGGGAAGAGGGCGCGGAATTCTTGAGCAGAGCGTTGGAGCTCCTGGTGGGCCACCCCACCATCGGTCACGAGTAAGGGTGCATTGAAACCCATCTTACCTTCGCCGTCGCTCCACATTCCGCCCTTCTTCTTATTAATCGGGGCACCCGTCGGGACGATTCGGCCAGAGAGCGCTGGCGGCTTAGTCGTCACCCACGCCTGAACGCAGGCGTCGGCCGGAGAATCCTTGGGCAAATGACATTCGACCAAGAATTCCGCTCCCTTGGGTAAACCGGCCGGCAAGGCGATTTCGATGACCGCATTCGGCCCGCTGGGTTTGCCCGCGGGGATGGCGACGGCGGCATCCGGTTTACCTTTCACGACAACCCGTGCCTTGGACCATGCCAGTGAAGCCTGATCGGAGCGGAGATTGGTCGACGTCAAATAGACCTTAGGCGAATCTCCTCCGGGAATTGCGACCCGGAAATCCTCCATCGTCACGACCGGATTGACAGGCAATTGCCAGCCCTTGGGGCCATTCACCTTACCAATATGCCCGATGGCACCGAAGCGCCAAAGGGATGACTGCCAGGCTTTGATCGAAGCAGCCAGAGCCGGCACGTCGGCCGCGACGGCCTTACGCCAATCGGCTCGAATCGGGTCTAGGAAGATCGAGGCCGTGTCACCATTCATGGACGTCCAGAGCGTCCCGAGATACTTCGCGTTGAGCCCAAGTTCCTGGGCAACCTGCGCGACGGTCTTCTGGCCCGAGCGGAGCGCCTCGCGGTGGATTAGCGTCGCACTTAGATAAAGCTCGAGCGGCAAGCGGCCATCGCCGCCGACCAGGTCTACCTTATGCCCCTGAACCAGCACGGTCTCGACGTTACCCGCAACGCTGTAGCGGGCGTAGAACGCCTTGATTGCGGCGATCTTTTCGTTCGTCCAGTCGCGCTTGGTCGTCTTGTCGGAGAAAGCGATGCCATCAGGCAGCAGTACCGCGTGCTGGGCGACGTCCTTACCAGCGTCGAGATACTTGGAAAGTAGGCCCGGTGACATCACCAAGGCCGCGCCGACGTTCGTGAAGCCTTCGCCCGCGGAACCGTCAATTGGGAATTCATGGGCCGGGTCGAGCGTGGGGACGCCCGTCAGGTCTTGGACCGCGTAGGTGTATTCAGAATTTGAGAGACGACGGAGTACGACCGGGCCTGGGTCGCCGGCGTTGGCGAGGGCGATCTCCTCGAGCGTCTTATGCATCCAATCAAGCAGCCCCTTCTTCGCGGCCGGAGAGAGCGCCTTCTCCTTCTTCGGCGGCATCTCGCCGCTGGCGACCTGCTCCAGCACCGCTTCCCAGACCTTAGGGGAACGACGAATATCGGCGACGGACGCAAATTGTTCCAAGTCTACGTCACCCTTCTGCTTCTTGGTCGAGTGGCAGTTCAGACAGGAGTCCTTGAGGATCGGCAGAATCTTGTCCGCATAGTCATCGGCACGGAGGCTGGCAAACGGCAGTAACAGCCCGCACGTCAGAAC
>CAITUF010000293.1 GCA_903895475.1 uncultured Opitutia bacterium
CGCCTCGGGCCCGACGGCCACGCCGGCGGCGGCTAAAGCAGTGGCGTGGAGGTCGAGCTGCACTACCGGCGAATCATAGACGGCCGGCTTTAACTGGTCGGGCCAAGCGACGAGGAACGGAACGCGAATACCCCCTTCAAGGGTAGTCCGCTTGGAGCCGCGCAACGGGGCGTTACTGGACCCATTAGTGGTCGTACCGTTCATCACCGGGCCGCCGTTATCGCTGATAAAGAAAATTAACGTGCGCCCTTCCTGACCGCTTTCCTTAAGCGCTTGGCGCACCCGGCCGATGTTATCGTCGAGGGCGGACATCATCGCCGCATAGGTCCGGCGCTTCTTATCGGTGATGGAGGCGAACTTCGCCAGCCGAGCATCGGTCGCATCCATGGGCGTGTGCACTGCATTGAACGCCAAGTAGAGGAACCAGGGCTTGTCCTTATGCGCGCGGACAAAAGCCGACGCCTCGCGACCAAAGGCATCGGTCATATAGTCCATCTCTTTCACTGGTTCGGCCCCACGCAGAACACCACCAGTATTGAAATAACTGTGCGCACCACCCAGGAAGCCAAAGAACTCGCCGAAACCGCGGCTGGGCGGCGTCTGCTCAGGCTTGGCACCGAGGTGCCACTTACCGACCATCCCCGTGGCATAGCCAGCGGCGGCGAGGCGTTGCGGAAGCAAAGTCTCCGTCAACGGCAGGCCGTTAGTGCCATTGGGATTATATTCATGGCCAAAACGGGTCTGCTGACGCCCGGTCAGCAAGGCCGCGCGCGTCGGCGAGCAATACGGGCCCGTGACGTAGCCCTGCGTACAGCGAACGCCGGCGGCGGCCAGAGCATCGAGGTTGGGCGTCGGGATGTCCTTGCAGCCATGGAAGCCGACATCGGCGTAGCCCATGTCATCGGCAACGATGAGCAAGATATTCGGGCGATCCGCCGCCCCAAGGACGACAGCAAAGAAGAGGGCGAGGAAACGCATACAGGAGGGGTGACTCCACCTATAGGTAAGGGCCCTTTCAGGACAAGCCTTCGCTCACGCCAACAGGCCGTGCAGCACGTGCCCGTGGACGTCCGTAAGCCGACGGTCGATGCCATTATTACGCAGGCTCAGCCGAGTATGGTCGATGCCCAGCTGGTGCAGGATGGTGGCGTGAACATCGTAAACCTGCGTGGGGTTTGCACGGTCGAGCGGCTTGAATCCCCACTGGTCGCTTTCGCCCAAGATGGTGCCGCCCTTGATACCGCCCCCCGCCAGCCAATTGGTGAAGACAAAGGGATTATGATCGCGCCCCTTCCCGCCCTGCGACGAGGGCATCCGGCCGAACTCCGTCGTCCAAAGGATGATGGTGTCTTCAAACAAGCCGCGTTGCTTGAGGTCCTGAATGAAAGCGGCGATTCCACGCGACATCCCGAGTGCCAACGGCCCATGGTCACGCTTAACGTCCTCATGGGAATCCCAGTTACGCCGAGGGAAGCCATTATCGTTACCGCTCCACACCTGCACAAAGCGGACGCCGCGTTCCAACAGGCGACGGGCAGCGAGGCACCGTTGGCCGAAAACGAAAGTCTCCTCCGCCTCGTTAATCTCCTTCGCCCACGCCTGTGGTCCGCGCTCCAGTCCGTAGAGCTTCTGCACATGCGCCGGCTCGGTCTGGAGGTCTAAGGCTTCCGGCGCGGCGAGCTGCATCCGCGCTGCCAACTCGTAGCTACGAATTCGGGCCTCGAGACGCTGGTCGCCAGGACGAGTGGAGGCATGAGCCTGATTCAGTTCCGCAAGGAGGGCTTGGGTCGCTGGTTCACTACCGGGTCGCAACAGGCCAGCACCTTTACCAGGAAACAAGTCGGCCACTGGATTAGCCGTGCCCGGGTGGATGATGGTACCGCTATGCTGCGAAGGTAGAAAAGCCGCGTCCCAATTCTTCACCCCATTGGAGGCAAAACCGCGATGATCTGGCAGGACCACGAAAGTTGGCAGGTTATCGTTCTCCGAACCCAGCGCATAGCTCACCCAACACCCAGCTCCGGGAAACCCTGGCAATTGAAAGCCCGTGGACTGCAACAAAGTCGCAGCGCTGTGGACGCCGGACTTACCGACCATATTATGAATGAAAGCCATGTCGTCGACGACCGCACCCAGCGGGGCGGAGACTTCGCTGAGCATCTTGCCGGAACGTCCGTAAGGCTGGAAGTCCCAGAACGGTCGCATCCACGGTCCCAAACCATTCTGGAAGGCTTCGACCTTCTCACCGAAATCGCTGGGTTGCCCGTGGCGCTTAATCAGCTCGGGCTTGTAATCATAGAGGTCGAGATGACTCGCCGCACCCGCCATGAAAAACTGGACGACCCGCTTGGCCTTGGGCGGATGATGCAAGCAACCCGTGAGCTTACCCGGCGAGGCCAGCGCACGATCAGTCCCGAGGAGCGAAGCCAAGGCGAGGCCACCCAGACCGCCGCCCGCCTGCCAAAGAAAGTCGCGCCGGCTAAGCGCGGGCTGCGCGAGAGAGCGATGAAATGGAGAAGTGTTGCTCATCGCTTAATCGACGAAGGCGAACTCGTTGAGGTTGAAAAGCGCCCGGCAGGTAGCCGGCAAGCCTTGCTCGCGGGTGAAAACCACTAACCGCTCGAGCGTCGCAGCGGACGGCGGACGACCAAGCACCAGTTCGTAGGCACGCACCACTTGCGTCTTTACCTCGCCGCGTTCGCGGACGACACGCTCAGCTAGGATGGTTGACTGCGTCAGCATGAAACCATTGTTGAGTAAAGCCAGAGCCTGCAGGGCCGAGAGGCTCTCGTTACGCTTGTCGACACGCATCGAAGGGTCAGCACAATCGAGCGAAGTCATCCAAGGCTGCGTCTGCGATCGCACCACGAAACGGTAAACCGACCGACGGAACGTCCGTGGGTCGGCCGGGTCGGCTAAGTCATAGCGGTAGTGCGGCGAGTGCTCGGGGCGCTCCACGACAAAATCCCGCCAGCCTGGCCCGCCCATGGTAAGGTCTAGTCGACCACTCGCCTGCAGGACGGCATCGCGGAGTACTTCCGCCTCGAGCTTTCGCCGCTGCTGGCGCCACAGTAACGTATTGTTCGCATCGAGACGACTAGCGGCGGGATTGTCGTCCGATGACTGCCGGTAGGTCGCACTGAGCAAAATCTGGCGGTGCAGGCGCTTCCACGACCCACCATGTTCGCGAAAATCACCCGCCAGCCAGTCCAATAATTCTGGATGCGTCGGAAGCGCACCATTGCGTCCGAAATCATTAGCCGTCTCGACGAGGCCTTGGCCGAAATGGTACTGCCAAATCCGGTTCACTGCGCTGCGCCAGAACAAGGGGTTGTCCTGATGGGTCAGCCACTGGGCCAATGCGGCGCGGCGCTCCCCTTCGCCCGCCCCTGCAGGCAAGACAAAGCGCGCAGGCGCGAACCCCAAGGCCGCCAGCGCACCGGGGCCGACCTCACGCTGCGGATGAGTCACTTGTCCGCGGGCCAGCAGGAAAATCGGGCGAGGTCGGCCCCCTTGGGCGCCCGTCCCGGCGAACGCGCCCGAACCCGTGTGAATGCCAGCGGCATAGACCAAGGAAGGCTTAGGTAAACGGGCCAACGACGCGGCGATCTCCGCCGCTTCGGCGCGCTGCGCACG
>CAITUF010000294.1 GCA_903895475.1 uncultured Opitutia bacterium
GCGCCGATGGCGGCCGCGGGGTCGGTTTCTCCGGTGGTCATAACCATCGCAACTGGGCCATCGATGGCTTCCGGACTTTGGCGCTTAATGCCATTGTCTGGGCCGCGAAGGTCGAAGTGCCGGCCGCGGGGGTGAAGTCCACTCCAGTTACCGAAGATGAGCTCAACGCCAACCTGGATGATAAGGGCAAGAACGCACCTCGCCTCAAGCTTCCGCAGCCGGGCGAGTTTGCCAAGATTCCGGCCGCCGCCATCCAGGTTGACCGCGAAACTAAGTTTGGCCGTCCCGCCGCGGGTGCTCCTGCACCCGCCGCCCCGGCCGCCCCCAAAGCCGCCACGCCTGCCGCCACGCCGACCGCAGGGAAGCCAGTAGCTCAGACTAAGGACATCACTGCTAAGGATAAGGTTCGCCTAACCGAACTGACCGCTGACCTCAAGGGTGCCAAGGAACTTTACCTGCTGGTCTCCGACCTCGGTGACAGTAACTGCGACTGGGCCTCCTGGATCGAGCCCACGTTGCTCATGGCCGACGGCACGACGAAGAACCTCATCGATCTGAAGTGGAAATCCGCCACCGCCAGCCACGGCGCCGTGCTCGTGGGCAAGAATAATTCCAAGGGTCCGCTTTCCGTCGCCGGTAAGGTCTACACCAATGGTATCGGCACACACGCGACTTCCGTCATCGCCTATGACCTGCCAGCGGGCGTGGTCGGCTTCCGTACGCAAGTCGCCCTCGACGACGGTGGTTTAGAGCGCGGTGGTAAGCGCAGTCCGGCTGCAGTTCGTTTCTTAGTCTTCACCCAGAAGCCTGATGAAGAGAAGGCTGTCGCGGTAGAAGATGGTCCAATGCTCGTCCCGCAAGAACTCTTCACCGTGCCGGAAGGCTTTGAGGTCACGGTCTGGGCGACTTCGCCGATGCTCTTCAATCCAACGAACATCGACTTCGACGAGAAGGGCCGGATGTTTGTCGCCGAGGGCGTGAACTACCGCGGTAAGGGTGGTCGCCGTAAGGAAGGCGACCGCATCGTCGTCCTCGAGGACACCACGGGCGCCGGTAAGGCCGACAAGTCGACGGTCTTTGTGCAAGATGTGAGCCTCGCTTCGCCATTGGGTGTCGCCGCCATCGACGGTAAGGTCGTGGTCTCGCAGCCGCCAGACCTCTTGGTCTACACCGACGTGAATCGCGATGGAATCTATGACCCTGCTGTCGATAAGCGTGAAGTGCTTTTGACGGGCTTCAATGGCCGCCAGCATGACCACTCGCTCCACAGCGTGACCACGGGCCCAGACGGCAAGTGGAACTTCAACCAAGGCAACACCGGCGCAGAATTTACCGATAAGACCGGCCGCCGTTTCTACATGGGTAGCCCTTACATGCTCGGCAATATCGCCGGCAAGCGTAGCGATGACGGCAATGTCTGGATTGGTGGCTTCTCGGTGCGCATGAACGCCGATGGCTCGGACCTTCGCATCGTCGGTCACAACTACCGCAATAGCTACGAGCAGGCGATTAACTCGTTCGGTGACCTCTACCAGAGCGACAACGACGATCCGCCCGCCTGCCGCGTCTCGCTCATCATGGAAGGTGGTAATGCCGGCTTTGCTTCGGCGGATGGTAAGCGCTCCTGGGGTGCGGATAAGCGCCCGGGTCAAGATACCCCGACCGCCGAGTGGCGCCAAGACGACCCCGGCACCATGCCGGCCGGTGACGTCTATGGTGGCGGTTCCCCGACTGGTGTGGGCTTTTATGAGAACGGTGCTCTCGGCGACAAGTGGAGTGGTCTGCTCCTGGCTTGTGAAGCCGGTAAGAACGTTGTCTTCGGCTACTTGCCTAAGCCTGATGGCGCCGGCATGAAGCTCGAGCGCTTTGACTTCATCACCTCTAATAAGGAGAAGGAATGGGCAGGCTCTGACTTCCTCGGTGGCCGCGCCACGGGCGTGCTTAAGACGATGTTCCGTCCAGCCGATGTGACCGTCGGTCCCGACGGCGCCATCTACTTCGCCGATTGGTTCGACCCTGGCGTGGGTGGACACGGGACGCGCGATAACCGCTTCAGCGGTACCATCTATCGTCTGGCGCCGAAGGGCTTTAAGTCCGTCGTGCCTAAGATCGACCTCAACACCACCGAAGGTCAAATCCTCGCGCTCAGTAGTCCCGCCAACAATATTCGTGGTGCGGGCTTCGCCCGTCTCAAGGCCCAAGGTGAAGCCGCCATCCCAGCAGTCTCCGCCTTACTCAAGGACGCCAACCCTTACGTCGCTTCTCGTGCCGTGTGGTTGCTCGCCCAGTTGGGCGATAAGGGCGCGGCAGTCGTTTCGGCCGAACTCCGTTCGCCGGACGCCCAGCGCCGCCTCGTGGCCTTCCGCGCCCTACGCGCTGCTAACCGCGATGTACTGAGCCTTGCCGTGGCCAATGCCAAGGATACTTCGCCCGCGGTCCGGCGTGAAGTGGCTTTGGCGCTCCGCGATTTCAAGGGCCCAGTCGCCCTCGCTGCGCTCGTCGAAGTGGCCCAACGCTTCGATGGTAAGGACCGTGCCTAC
>CAITUF010000295.1 GCA_903895475.1 uncultured Opitutia bacterium
CGTCGAACAGGCCGACCTCGAAAAGCGCTAAGCGCGGCTTACTTCGTCGGAGCGATCAACAACTCCTGGCGCGTCGCAATCGGCACGTAGCCGATTTCAAGTCCCTTGGGCGGCGTAACCACCTGCGCGGGATCGAGGTCGGCCAGTTTACCAACGGTGGGCGGGGCGAGGTAGTCGCGGTCCTTAGTCCACGCACGGTGTAACTTCTCGACCTTGACCTGCATGGCTTCGCGCTCGGCTTTGGTCAGGTCGGCGTTGAGGATCGCCGGCTGATCGGCGAAACGATACCAATAATAAGTCACGACGCTGCCGTCGCCGAGGAAGGCTTTGAACGGCCCCGCCTTCGGACCGGGAATCTTCCAAGTCGTCTGCTCACCTGGCTGGGTCTCCCGCGGCAACTGTGGCTTTTCCACCGGGGGTTTGAAACTCATCTGCGCTAGGCCGGTCGCGGCCGGAACCTCGACGGCCTTCACCGGCGTCCACTGCCCGTTTTTCCCGCCGGCGCCGAAGCGATAATACTGAGGTAGCGTCACGAGACCGGGCGTGCTGCGCGAGACGAGTTTGTCGTCCCACTTATAGCCATACGTGGCTGGATCGGGTGAGTGTGGCGTGGCGAAGGATTTCCAGGCGAGCCCCGGCTTAGCCTCCCGCTTGGTACCTTGCTTGTAGATGCTCCAGGTCGAGCCGCCGTTATTCTTGAAGTTCTGGAGATAGGCGCCGGCGGGATTGATTGCTCCCGTGGCCACGGGGCCGCCGTCAAACCAGGCCTTCACGCCATCGTAGAGCGCGCGCCGGTCATACGATGTCAGCCGATGCAGTACAACGGTCGTGCCGTCCGCGCCAACCGGAAAGGATATCGGCGCCACGCGCGCATAGGTCTCCCCCTTCTCGTCCTTAGCCTGCGCGGCGGGGACGTACTGGGTCTCCATCTGGAAATGTTTATTCGGATCCGAGCCACGGGAATCGAGCATCTGGCCGGCGACGGCGGGATTGCGGAGGGCCGCGCGCGACCAGAAGTTCGGCGTGAAGAAGCAGACCGGCCCCTTGAAGTTCGCGGTGTTCAGGAAGAGCGTCCAGCAGTTGCCGCCGGTCGGGATGTCCTTGCCCTCGGTCTTTGTCTTCGCCTGGGCGAACGGCATCGGCAGGTAACCATAGCCGAAGAGTTCGCCGTTGACGCCCTGCTTCTGATTAAGGCCGTCGAGTGGGAAGAGTAGCCAAGGCGTGAGCTGCGCGACGCCGTAGAGCCCACGTGGATTATCCCAGGTACCGCGCCCGTAGCCTGGACCGTTGGCGATGTCGTAGAAGTTCACGCCGACGCCACCCATGATGAACTTCGGTGTCGTTGTCGGGAAGTGCGTGTCGCGCCACCAGCCCAGACCGCCTTCGATGTCGTTGTAAAGATCCTTGGGTTTCTCGTCCTTAGGATACTGCGGATGCATCCACGTGCCGAAGAGGCCGGTCTGGAAACGATGGCCAGGGTATTGATTCAACAGCGACCAGGCGGCGGCGTAGATCGAGAAGCCGGCGTCGTAGGTCTCCGGCACGCGCTCGGTTGGGACGAGCAGGTAGCCGGCCATCTCGACCTTATCTGGTTCAGCAGCGACGGCGCCAACAGCGCCTAAGCAGAGAGCCAAAAGACCAAGAGAGACGTGGGGTCGACGCATAGGGGTTTCCACCTATCGCACCGAAAACCCTCCAAAGGGCAACTGGAAGCATGGGGGTAACACAAAGGGGGACCGGGAACCGGACAGGCGGCCGGCGCTACGCGGCCCACCCTCATGTCCGTTCCCCGGTCCGCCTTTTCATTTCACCCCATCCCCTTCCGCCATCCCCTTCCGCCATCCCCCATCCCCTAACCCCTTTTTCGGGGTTAATGCTTGTTTCATGGGGGGATTTAAGGGTAACCATACCCCTCCACTTTTGCCGCCGACCCTGCCATGAACCGCACCCATACCTGTAACGCCCTTAGCCCTGCCGACGCCGGCCAGACCGTGACCCTCGTGGGTTGGGTCGACACCAAGCGCGACCTCGGTGGCGTGACCTTCGTCGACCTCCGCGACCGCGCTGGCGTCACCCAGGTCGTCTTCCGTCCAGGCCAAGGTAACCTCCAGGAGACTGCGCAGCGTCTGAAGACCGAATCCGTCATCGAAGTGATCGGTCAGGTGTCCGCCCGTTCGGCCGAAACCATCAACGCCAAACTCGGCACCGGCGCCATCGAAGTCGTCGCCACCAGCATCATCGTCCACAATATCTGCGCCGACCTGCCGTTCCCGATGGACGACGATAAGGCCGACAAGGTGAACGAAGACCTACGCCTCGAATACCGCTTCCTCGATCTCCGTCGTCCGCGTAACCTTGGCCTGCTCAAGTTGCGCCACGCCGCGGGCCGCGCCATCCGCCACGAACTCGACGAACAGGGCTTCCTCGAAG
>CAITUF010000296.1 GCA_903895475.1 uncultured Opitutia bacterium
CAAGCCGCCTTCGTTCTATCATTCTTATTCCTGCTAATCTCGGGCGCGGCGGACGCCGTGAATGTCATCATCCGCCAAACCATCCTGCAAACGACCGTCCCGCCTGAAATGATGGGCCGGGTCTCCGCGGTGACGGCCGTCTTTATCGGGTGCTCCAATGAACTGGGGATGGCCGAATCGGGCCTCGCCGCCCGACTCCTGGGGACCGTCAATTCAGTGGTCTTTGGGGGCTTGGCGACCTTTGGGGTGATGGGCCTCACCCACTGGCGATTCCCAGAACTCTGGCACCTGCGGAAAGTCGGCCAAGAACCGACGAAGTAAGGCACTTGGGCTTGTCACCCTTGGGGGCTCTGCTTCATTGACCAGACCCCGATGCGCTCCCTCCGTACCCTCCTGCCCTGCCTGCTGGCCGGGCTGGCCTCCGTGGCCTCCGCCCAAACTGCTGCTCCCAAGGCGCCTACCGCCTCCGAAACCAAGAAAGACTGGGACAGCCAGTACGTCCTCGGGCCAGATTCCCAGGAGAAGGCCAACGTCGCCAAAGGGAAAGTCACGACGTACATCCTGGAGGATTCCAAGACGTTCCCAGGCTTCTCCCGCAGGTGGCACCTCTACGTACCCGCCAAGTATGACGGAAAATCCGAGCTCGCGCTCATGGTTTTCCAGGACGGCAGTGGCTATGTGAACACGAAGGGTAACTGGCGCGTGCCGGTGGTCTTCGATAACTTGATTGCCGAAGGTAAGATGCCCCTCACGGCCGCCTTGTTCATCGACCCCGGCTTCGCCCCCGACAAGAATAACCCCACCGGCAAGGGCAAGGATGGTAAGCCGCTCGGCAAGGCCAACCGCGCCTTCGAATATGACAGCGTCACCGACAAGTATGTCACGTTCCTGCTCGAGGAGATGATCCCTCTAGCCGAATCCAAAGGCGTCAAAATCTCTAAAGACGCTAAGCGCCGTGCCATCGCGGGCGCTTCTTCCGGCGGTATCTGCGCCTTCAACGCCGCCTGGCAGCGTCCGGATGCCTTCAGCAAAGTCTTCACGACTATCGGCAGCTTCACCAATATCCGCGGCGGCAACAAGTTTCCGGAGATGGTCCTCGCCGAACCGAAGAAGGATATCCGCGTCTACTCCCAAGACGGCACCCATGACCTGAACAACCAATACGGCTCCTGGCCTGAAGCGAATCAGAAGATGGCCGACGCCTGGAAGGCCAAGGGGTACGATTATCAATTCGTGATGGGCGAAGGCACGCACAACCCGCGTCACGGCGCCATGCTGATGCCCGAAGCCCTCAAGTGGCTCTGGCGCGATGTCCGCTAAGCCCACTGCGATGCGACCCTTCTTTTTACTGTGTGGTTTAGCCGTGGCAGCTTTCGCCGCGGAAGAACCGGCCTTCACCCCGCTGCTCGATGAGAAATTGTCGCAATGGGAAAAGTGGCTGGGCGTTCCGCATCGCGCTTACGAGGTGCCCGGCTACACCCGTGGTGCCACCGCCAAGGAAGACCCCGTCATCGGCCTCAACCGCGACCCGCTCAACGTCTATTCGGTTAAACTCGTCGAGGGTGAACCGGTCCTGCATATTACCGGCCAAGTCTTCGGCGGCCTGACGTCTCTGAAGTCCTACGATAACTTCCACCTGCGCACGCAACAGCGCTGGGGAACAAAGAAGTGGGAGCCGCGCCTCAATGCAGTCCGCGATAACGGTATCCTCTTCTACTGCGTTGGCGAACATGGCGCCGGCGGTAAGAACTGGATGCGCAGTCAAGAATGCCAAGTTCAAGAAGGCGACACCGGCGATTGGTGGCCCATCGCTGGAGCGATCATCGACGTGCCTGCCCGAGATGAAGGTAAGACGGTCGTCTACGACCCAAAGGCTCCCGTACGCATGATGCGGAACCGCGTCTGGCACGGCACCGATTACCAAGAGAAGCCTTCGGGCGAGTGGAATGTCGTCGAGGTCTACTCCCTCAACGGCAACGCGGTGTTCCGCCTAAACGGCCGGACCGTGAACGTCATCCTTAATTCGCGTTACCGTGAAAAGGGCTCCGACCAGGACATCCCGCTCAAGGCCGGTAAACTCCAGATTCAATCCGAAGCCGCCGAGTGCGAGTATCGTCGCCTGGAGATCCGCCCTTTGACGGCTTGGCCCAAGGAAGTAGCGGGCGACATGCCGACCATGGTCCCGCCGGCGAAGTAAACCACCATGCTCCGTGCCTGCCAACTGACCAAGACCTTCGGAGGTCTGTCCGTTCTGCAGGAGGTTTCGATCGATTTTCACCCCGGCGAGGTCCATGCCCTGATGGGCGAAAACGGTGCGGGTAAGTCGACACTGATGAAGATGCTCGCCGGGCTCTATCAACCCGACGCCGGCATCATCGAGTGGCGCGGCCAGTCGGTTCGCTTCGCCTCACCCAACGCCGCGTTGTCGCAAGGCATCGCCATGGTCCACCAAGAGCTCTTGCCGATCCCCGACCTCAACGTCGCGGAGAACCTGCTGCTCGGGATGGAGCCGGTCAACGCCTTGGGCTGGGTCGACCGCGCCGAATTGCACACGCAAGCCCGCAAGTGGCTAAAGGAACTGAACACGGACCTCGATACGAGCCTGCCCATGCGCAGCCTTTCCGTGGCCCAGATGCAGGTGGTTGAAATCGCCAAGGCCCTCGCCCGCCAAGCCGACGTCATCTTAATGGATGAACCGACGGCCGCGCTGTCCGACCACGAGGTGTCCGCTTTGTTCAAGGCTATCACGACACTCCGCCAACGCGGGGTCGCCGTGGTCTACACGACGCATAAGATGGATGAGGTCTTCCGTTTGGCCGACCGCATCTCTGTGCTCCGCGACGGTCAGTTGGTCTGCACCAAGGCAGCGATTGAGTTCACGCCCACATCCCTCATTGCACACATGGTGGGCCGGGAGCTCTCGCAGGTCTTCCCGCCCGTCACCTCGACACCCGGCGAAGTCGTCCTCGCAGTCGAGCAACTGACCTGCGCCCCGGCGTACCGAAACATCTCGTTCACGCTGCGTCGTGGTGAAGTGCTTGGTCTCGCGGGACTCATGGGCGCTGGCCGCACCGAGGTCGTGAGCGCACTCTACGGACTTCAACCTGCCGACTCCGGTACGATTCGCCTGCACGGCAAACCCCTCGTCCTCACTTCGCCCGCTGACGGTTTAGCCGCCGGGATTGGGATGATTACCGAAGACCGTAAGGGCTCGGGCATCATCCCTGCCATGAGCGTCCAGCACAACCTGACCCTGTCAGCGCTCCGCCAATACTGCCGCGGGGCCGTCATCGATACCTCCGCCGAAAAGGCCGTGACCCAACAGGCGACGGCGGACTTTGCGATCAAGGCCAGCGGGCCAACGCAGGTGATCAATGAACTCAGTGGCGGTAATCAACAAAAGGTCCTCCTCGCCCGTGCCTTGCTGGCCACGCCCGAAGTCCTGATTCTCGACGAACCCACCCGCGGAATCGATATCGGCGCGAAGGCCGAAATCTACGCCCTCATCGGACGGCTCTCCGCCCAAGGCACGGCCGTGCTCCTGGTCTCCTCCGAGCTCCCCGAAATCCTTTCCCTCACTCACCGTATCCTTGTCCTCCGCCAAGGGGAACACTCCGCTGAACTCGACCCACGTCAGACTAACCAGGAGGAAATCCTCCGCCACGCCATGCCCCAATGAACGCTGCCCGCACCCTCCACCTCGATCGCAATTTCCTAAACCGCTACGGCATCTTGATTGCGCTCGTTGCCCTCGCCGGCGTGCTCTCCGTGACGACCGATAGTTTCGCCACGGCATCGAACCTCACCAACGTCGCCCGCCAAGTCTCCATTAACGGCATCCTCGCCGTCGGCGTGACCTTTGTCCTCCTGACTGGCGGCGTGGACCTTTCTCTCGGCTCCGTCGTCGCACTCAGCGGTGTAGTCTGCGCCCTCTACGCCCATCCAGGCGAATACCCACTCGCCGTGCCCCTCTCGATGGGCCTAATCACGGGAGCCCTCTGCGGTCTGCTTAACGGAGTGCTCGTGACCCGCGGAGGTATTGCACCGTTCATTGTGACGTTGGGTATGATGACGATGGCCCGTGGATTGGCGTTGATCTTCAGCGGTGGCAAACCGGTCGCAGATATGACACCGGCTTTAACCAACCTCGCTGGTGACTGGGGGCCTCTGCCGATTCCAGTCCTCTGCTTCGCCTTCGTCGCTCTCCTCGCTTGGCTCTTCCTCGGACGATTCCGTCTCGGGCGTCACCTCTATGCGGTGGGCGGCAACGAGCAGGCCGCCCGTGCAGCCGGCGTCTCGGTCACCAAGGTCAAACTCTTCGCCTATGGTATCTGTGGTCTGCTCACGGGCTTAGCCGGGGTCGTCCTCGCTGCTCGGATCACCACCGGACAGCCCAACGCCGGCCAAGCCTACGAACTCGACGCCATCGCCGCGGTGGTCATCGGCGGCACCAGCCTATCTGGCGGGGTCGGTAGCATCCGAGGTACCATTCTCGGCGTTCTTCTCATCGGCATCATTAACAACGGCTTGGACCTGCAAGGGGTCTCTTCTTACTACCAGGCCGTGATTAAGGGGCTCATCATCGTGGGTGCGGTTTGGCTCGACCGCCGTCAGTCCCGTTCGTAATCCATAGGCATGCGCCCTACCCCCCGCCTGGCCATCGGCTCGATGCTGGCCGCCCTGACTATCTTTAGCCTCTTCCTGCCTGGCTGCAAAAAGCCAGCCGAACGTAAGGAAGGCGAAATCCTCATTGGCTTCTCCTCGCGCGACCTTTCCGCGGAATACACCGCGAAACTTTCTGAAGCCATCGTCGAATACGCTAAGACCAAGCCTGGCGTGAAACTCGTCATGGTCGACGCCCAGTCCGACGTCCAGAAGCAGTTCAGCCAAGTCGAGAACTTCGTCGCCCAAAAGGTAGACGCCATCATCTTGAACCCTTGCGAGCTCGAGGCTAGCACCCCGGCCGTCGATTACGTCAAGGCCGCCAAAATCCCGCTCGTCCTCGTCAATCAGGTCACCAAGTCGGCGGGCGATAGCTATATCGGATCGAACGACTTCGAAGCCGGTCGCATCGCCATGGAAGCCATCGCGAAGAAACTGAACGGCCAAGGCGGCGTCCTGATGATCCACGGCATCATGGGAACGTCGGCCCAACTGCAACGCGAAGCCGGCGCTCGCGAGGTTTTCGCTAAATACCCTGGCCTCAAACTCATCGACCAACAGACCGCCTCGTGGGATCGGGCTAAGGCCATGGCCTTGACCGAGAATTGGATCCAAGCCCACAAAGGGAAATTCCAAGCGGTCTTTGCGCATAATGACGAAATGGCCATGGGCGCCCTGCTCGCCCTCGAGCGCGCCGGCATCAAGAAGGACGTCACTGTCATTGGCATCGATGCCATCGCCCAAGCGCTGACCGCTGTGAAAGAAGGTCGCCTCGACGCGACCGTCTTCCAGGATGCGGTTGGCCAAGGCCGCGGCTCCGTCGACGCCGCCTTGCTCCTGGCGCGCAAGCAGCCTTGCCCCAAGGAAAACCTCATCCCTTTCCAACTCGTGACCCTCGAGAACCTTTCCTCTTTCCTCAAATAATATGAAAACCCTGCTCTCCCTCCTCACCTTCGGGCTGTTTGCGACCGCCGCCGTCGCCGCCGAAGCCGACACGCGTCTCTTTGAGATGCGCGTCTACTACGCCGCCGAAGGTAAGCTCGACGGCCTCAACGCCCGCTTCCGCGACCACACCCTGAAGCTCTTCGCCAAGCATGGCATGACGAGCCTCGGTTATTTCGTTCCGACGAAGAACACCGAGAACAAGCTGGTCTACTTCCTCGCCTACCCCGACCGCGCCGCCCGCGATGCTTCCTGGAAGGCCTTCCAGGCCGACCCCGATTGGAAGGCGGCCGCCAAGGCCTCCGAAGTGAACGGTAAGCTGATCACCAAGATCGAGTCCGCCTTCCTCACTGCGACCGACTACTCCGCCCTCGCCCAAGTCAAGGCCTACGGCCAAGGCGCCTTCGAACTCCGCACCTACACGACCGAAGCCGGCCGTCTGCCCGACCTCAACGCCCGTTTCAGCGGCCATACCGTTAAGCTCTTCGAGAAGCATGGCATGACGAACGTCAGCTACTGGAACCTCGCTGCCGACCAAAAAGGCGCCAAGTCCCCACTCGTGGCCGGAAATACCCTCATCTACCTCCTGGCCCACAAGTCCGAGGCCGCCGCCAAGGCGAGCTTCGACGCCTTCCGCGCCGACCCGGCTTGGGTCGCCGCTAAGGAAGCCTCGGAAAAGAAGGCCGGGGGCTCGCTGACCATCAAGGATGGCGTGAAGTCCGAGTTCCTGGTCCCGACGGATTATTCTCCAGTAAAGTAGTTCTACTGCTGGCTCTGGCAAAACCCCTCATATGAGGGGTTTTTTGTTTCGGAGGATTGCAGGGAACACCCGAGCTCCTAGGTTTGTCTCACCCCTAGTCCCATGTCGTTCCGACTTTCCTTGCTCCTGCTGGCTCCGCTGGCTGCCGTGGCCGCCGACGGCGTCTCGTTTAACCGCGATATCCAACCCATCCTTTCCGAGTATTGCTACCACTGCCACGGGCCTGACGCTAGTTCGCGCAAGTCCAAGCTACGCCTCGACCGTGCTGAGTTCGCTTTCCAGCCCGCCAAGAGCGGTGACGTGGTTATCGCCAAGGGTGCGGCCGACAAGTCTCCCCTGATTCAGCGCATGCTGAACAAAGACCCAGACGAAATCATGCCGCCGCCCGAGTCGCATAAGCAACTGAAGCCGGCCGAAATCGAACTCATTCGTCGCTGGGTCAACGAAGGAGCCAAGTATGAAGAGCACTGGTCCTTCCTGCCACCACAGCGGCCAACTCCGCCTGCCGACAAGAGCGGTTGGGCTAAGACACCCGTCGATGCCTTCGTCGTCGCCACTCTCGCCCAGAACGGCCTGAAGCCAAATGGACCCGAAGCCAAGGAACGGCTCTTCCGTCGACTCAACCTCGACCTCACTGGCCTGCCGCCCACCCCCGAAGAATTACGTGCCTACTTGGCGGATACTTCGCCCGACGCCTACGCCAAAGCCGCGGAGCGTCTGCTCAAGACGGATCAGCACGCCGAACAGATGGCTCGTCACTGGCTGGATGCCGTGCGTTACGCCGACACCCACGGCATTCACATCGACAACGTTCGCAATATCTACCCCTACCGCGATTGGGTCATCAACGCCTTCAAGGCGAACATGCCGTTTGACCGTTTCACCATTGAACAAATCGGCGGCGACCTCCTGCCCAATGCCACCATCGAGCAGCTCGTTGCCACCGGCTACAACCGTTGCTTACCCACGACCGGCGAAGGCGGCGCCATCTCTGAAGAGGTCATGACGAATTACGCCAAGGACCAGGTCGAGACCTTAGGCGCGGTTTGGCTCGGCCTGACCAGCGGTTGCGCCGCCTGCCATGACCACAAGTTTGACCCGATCAGCCAAAAGGAATTCTACGCCATGGCTGCGTTTTTCCGAAATACTTCGATGTCCGCGCTCGACGGGAATAACGCCAACCACCCGCCGTCCATGCTGGTCGCTCGGCCCGAGGACCGCGTGAAGCAGGCCGAATTGGATACCGTGCTCGCTGCCCTCAAAAAGGATGACGCGGTCCGCAAGGCCAAGGCCGACAAAGATTTCGCCACGTGGCGCGCCCAGGCCAGCCCGAGCTCCATCGTCGCGAAAGAATTACCGGCGGGCTGGAAGTTCGACGCCGCCACACCCCTAACGGTTAAGACGCCGACTGGCCCTGCGCTGACGGCGAAGGCCATTGGCAAGCCAGCTTACAATAAAAAGCAAGGCGGGTTCGTGCTGGATGGCTCCTCCGCTTACGAGCACGCGACGCTGGGTGATTTCGAAAAGAACCAA
>CAITUF010000297.1 GCA_903895475.1 uncultured Opitutia bacterium
CGGTCGCGGCCGCAGCGCGGGCCAGTCCCAGGCACGGGTAGCGGGCGGGGTCGGGCGGCGACATCGTTAGGGCGAGTGCCTCTGCGAGGTTTAGTTGTGGGGCGGGGCAGGGCAGCCGCCGCGGGAAGAGCAGGCAATCCTGAATCGGATAGGCCATGTGGGGCGGTGACAGTTGGGCCTGCAGGCTGCCATCGCTCAACGTCACCAGCGAGTGGATGATGCTCTGTGGGTGTACGACCACATCGATGCGGTTTTCGGGCAAGTCGAACAACCAGCGCGCCTCGATGACCTCGAGCCCCTTATTGGCCATGGTGGCCGAATCGATGGTTACCTTCGGTCCCATATTCCAGTTGGGGTGCTGGAGGGCTTGGGCTACCGTCACGCGGGCGAGTTCGGCTAAGGGCGTATTGCGGAAAGCGCCGCCCGAAGCCGTCAGGACGAGGCGGGCGATTTCGGTGCGATCTTTGCCGCGAAGTAATTGGTGAATCGCGTTATGTTCACTGTCGACGGGTAGCAACGTCGTGCCGGCCGCGCGGGCGGCGGCCGTGACGAACTTACCAGCCAGCACGAGCAGTTCCTTGTTGGCTAACGCCACGTGCTTGCGGGCCTGCAGGGCGGCGAGGGTGGGGGCGAGCCCGGCGGTGCCGACGACCGCCGAGACGACCGTGTGGACCTCCGCGAGGCAGGCGACTTCGGTCAAGCCCTCGGTCCCTTCCAGAATGCGCACCCCAGGGAATTCACCAGAAGCCCGAGCGGCCGCCGCGGCGGCGGGGTCCGCTAAGGCAATCGTCTTAACTTGGAACTCTCTGACTGGGCCAATCAGTTCGCGCCAACGCGTGTGCGCTGCCAAGCTAGCCACGCGGAGTAAAGTCGGGTGGGCCCGGACAACCGCCAAGGTGGTCGTGCCGATGGAGCCGGTGGCCCCGAGGATGGCGATAGCCCTAGATTCCATGCACGCGTGGGTGATATGGAGGCAACCGCACCCGCCCGCCTAGGCAAGCCGGTTTCACCCCCTTCGGACCTCTTTCCTGCTTCTCCGCTGGACACTGGGGCAGGCTCTGCTTCCCTTGAGGCTCATGGCCACGCAGCCTCAAGACCTCACCGGGCTTTCCCACCTCGGGAACACCCAAAACAAGCCCCAGCAGACGCTGGAGACCTTCCCGAACCGCAATGCCGGCCGGAACTACACCGTCGAGCTCTCGACGGACGAGTTCACCTGCCTCTGCCCGGCCACGGGCCAGCCCGACTTCGCTAAGATCACGATCCGCTACGTGCCAGGTCCGCGCATCGTCGAGTCCAAGTCGCTGAAACTCTATTACTGGAGCTACCGCCAGCAGGGCATGTTCCATGAGCACCTCACGAACAAGATCCTCGACGACCTCGTCGCGGCCGTTGATCCCATCTGGTGTGAAGTCACGGGTGCCTTCGGCGTCCGTGGTGGTATTGGCATCACAGTGCGCGCCGAACACGGCAAAAAGCCTCAGGCGTGAAGCCAAGCCCCGTCCAGTCTGACGACGACGGGGAACCGACCGATTGGCCGGGCTTTAAGGAAGTCTCCGACTACCTGACCCGGCAGTTGGCCAGCCGCCGCCTCGCTCCGCGCACGTGCCTGACCTATGGCCGTTCGCTTAAGGGCTTTGCGCTGTGGATGAAGTCCAATGGGGTCTGGGATGGCGATTGGTCGCGGCTCACCGCGCGTAACCTCCGCGACTTCGTCATTGAGCGTCAGCAGACGCATCAACGCACCTCGGTACATAATCAGGTTTCGGCCTTGCGTGCGTTCTTGGCGGACCTCCGGGAGCGTGGTGGCATCACCTCGACGCCGGCAGCGGGGCTCGTCTTGCCGAAGTTGCCGCGCTCATTGCCGAAGTTCCTGACCGAGCCGCAGGCCGAAGCTTTATTGGAGGCGGGTTCACTAGAAGAACAGACCCCGACGGTGGAGGCGCGCGACCAAGCGGTCTTAGAGTTACTCTATGGCGGCGGCCTCCGCGTGTCGGAACTCTGCGGCATCAACGGCGGCGACTTGGACCTCTCTTCTGGCCTCGTGCGGCTGATGGGGAAGGGCTCGAAGGAACGCGTTGTCCCGGTCGGCGAAACCGCTTTGGCCGCGGTGCGGACTTACTTGGCCTTGCGTGGGCAGCCCGTGCGGGGCGAACCACTACTCTTGGCTTCGCGCGGCGGGTCGATGTATCCGCGCGCTGTCCAGCTCATGTTGAAGCGCAAGCTCGCGGTGGCGGGGCTACCGGCGGACCTGACCCCGCACAAGCTCCGTCACGCTTGCGCCACGCACCTCTTGGCGAACGGTGCGGACCTCCGTCTCGTCCAGGAACAACTCGGCCACGCCTCGCTTTCGACGACGCAAATCTATACGCACCTCACCGTCTCGAAACTCCGTGACGTGCACCGCAAGGCCCATCCACGGGCTTAAGCCATGCTTTCCGAAACCGCTCCTGCTAAACTCAACCTCTCGCTCGCCATTACCGGTCGGCGCGCGGATGGCTTTCATGAACTCATTAGTTTAGTCGCGTCCTTGGAACTCGCGGACACCTTGGAATTCACGCCCGGTGGTGCCTGGCGCTTGACCTGCGATGATGCCAGTTTGCCCGTCGACGGCACGAACCTCGTACTCAAAGCGGCGGAAGCCTATCGTCGCCATCGACCGGAAGTCGCGTCCGGGTATTTCCATCTCAGCAAGAAAGTCCCGAGTGGTGCTGGCTTGGGCGGTGGCAGTTCGGATGCGGCGGCCGCTTTGCGTATCCTTGATCGCACCGTGGCGCAGCCCTTGGGCCTGGCCGCCCTGGAAGTCATCGCCGCGGAAATCGGTTCGGACTGTCCCTATTTTGTCCGCGGACAACCCGCGGTAATGCGGGGCCGAGGGGAGCGCCTGGAGTCGATTCCGGCCGCGGCCCGCGAAGCTTTGGCTGGTCGGAGGGTCTTGGTGGCTAAACCCCCGTTTAGCGTCCCGACCCCGGAGGCGTACGGCCTTTTGGTGAAGACGGCCGCTTATGTGGATGCGGCCACGGCGGACGCGGCCCTCGCCGAGTGGCTGGCCCAGCCGGTGCGCGACCCCTCTTCGCTGGGGAATACCTTAGCTGAGCCTGTTTTCGGGAAATACCTCGCCTTACCGACCGCTTTAGAAGCCCTCTCGCAGAGCATGGGTGTTGTCTTCCGGATGACTGGGAGTGGGAGTGCCTGTTTTGCGTTTTACACCGATGGAGCCGAGTCGGAATCCATTAGGCAGGCCTTAATCCAGCAGTGGGGGATTGGAACCTGGTTTTGCGATACCCGCATTTCGGCGTAGTTTCGGCTTTACTGCGGGCTAACGCCTCGCCTAGATGCCAGCCACCAACCAAACTATGGGAAGCCTCAAGAAAAAGCGTCGTCTGAAGATGAACAAGCATAAGCGCCGTAAGCGCTCGAAGGATTCTCGCCATAAGAAGCGTTTGTGGGGTTGATCTGACCCCGCAAGGTCTCAAACCCAAGCACGGGCGGCCAATTTGGCCGCCCGACTTGTTTTCGGGCTTGCTCCACCCCCTTTCACCCCCCAAGTCTGACCCCTCACCACACCTAAAACCATGGCCCGCGAAACCATTATCATCGAGTGCACCGAAGCCCGTAAGGAAGGTAAGAACCCCTCCCGTTACATGACCACTCGTAACAAGAAGCTTACCCAGGAGAAAGTTGAGCTCAAGAAGTACAACCCCTCCCTCCGCCGCCACACGCTGCACAAGGAAATCAAGGGCTAACCCCTTTCTTTCCCTGTAAAGACCGAAGGCCGATGCATCTGCATCGGCCTTCTGCTTTTAAGCCCTGCGGGTGGGCCTTAACCGGCTTGGCCGACGCGGCGCTCGGAGCGCCAGCGGGCCCGATGGTGACGCTTCCAGTCGATCATCGCTCGTTCGAAGCCGATGTCCTGGCCGGCCTTTTCGGACTCAATCCATTTATGGCGAAGGATCTCTTCGCGTTCGGCGAGGAATTCGGCGTAAAGCGACGACCGCGCCGCCAATTCGGCGTCTTCGTGCGGTGTCGATTCTTCCTTCATTCTTATCTTAGTTAATAGCTTCGAGGCAGGTTTGGCAAGCCGGTCGTCACAAACCTGTCACGAAACGGGGACGAGTTTTCGCAAGACTGTGAGCGCGACCGACTTGAAGACGCGGGCGGCGTTGCTGTCGGGGTGGCTGATGACGACGGGGATACCGTGGTCGCCCCCTTGACGGACCGCTGGGTCGAGCGGGACTTCGCCGAGTAGCTCGGTATGGAGTGCGGTGGCGACCTTCAGGCCGCCGCCTTGACCGAACAGGTATTGCCGTTGGCCGTCGGGACCTTCGAAGTGGCTCATATTTTCGGCGACCCCGAGGATGGGCACGCCCACCTTCTCAAACATCGCCGCGCCGCGGAGGGCGACGGCGACTGCGGCCGTCTGCGGGGTGGTCACGATGACGGCCCCGCTCAAGGCCATGGCTTGGGCGATGGATAGCTGGGCGTCGCCAGTGCCTGGGGGGAGGTCGATCAGTAATACGTCCAGTTCGCCCCAGCGGACGTTGGTTGCGAACTGGGAAATCGTTTTCATGATCATCGGCCCGCGCCAGACCACTGGGGCATCGGCTTCGATGAGCAGCCCCATGGATATGACCTTCACCCCGAAGTTCTCCACTGGTAGGAGTACCTCGCCTTCCATTTCAGGGCGGGCGTTGATGCCGATCATGAGGGGGACCGACGGGCCGTAGATATCGCAATCCATCAACCCGACGCGGTTCGGCCGACCCTGCTCGGTGAGGGAGCGGGCGAGGGCGCAGGCGAGGTTGACAGCGAAAGTCGACTTACCGACCCCGCCTTTACCGCTGGCGATGGCGACGATGTGCTTCACCTGGCCCACGCCGGCGTTCGCGGGCAGCTTGATCTCGGCCGCGGCGGCGCCGGGGGCGGCCTTGGGGACCGTAACCGTGATGGCGATCTCGGGGTCGACGGCCCCGGCGGCCTTGAGCACGGCTTCAATCTCGTCGTACAGCTGCTTGGGAATCTTGGGGTCCGCCGTCGTGACGGCTAGGCCGACCGTTACCTTACCCTCCGGGGTGACCTCAATCCCGCGCAGCAGGCCGAAGGAGACGATATCACGGCTGAAGCCCGGGTAGCGGACTTGGCCGAGGGCCTTTTGGACGGAATCCTTATCGAGCGGCATGAGGAGGATTGAAGTCCCGCCCCACCTTAGGTCAAACTGCTATCGCTCTTACTATCCATGAAGTTCATCCGTCGCTCGCTGGGGCTCCTTTCTCTCTTGGCCTTGGGCCTTCTTCCGGCCTCCGCTCAGAATCGCGTCGTCGTCAACGACAGCATCGATGCCTTAATGAAGCAGGGAATCGTGCCGGTGACCGTGGTGAGCGATGACGCCACCATTGGTCAGCTGGTTACTTTCGCCTTGAGTGCCCACGGCGCTTTCAGCGTCCGGACTAACTCTTCGGTCCGCGTCACTGTTGGTCGGACGGGGACCACGGCCGTGGTCGCCTGTGATCACCCCAGCTTTGCTTTTCAAACCACGATTGAAGCGCGCGATCAAGATGACCTCGCCTTACGTGTCGCCGACGCCGCCGTCGTTGGCCTGGGCCGGGCTTGGAAGTTGAAGCCGCTCTTCGCGGCGACCAAGGTCGCCTTTGTCTCCAAGTTCACTGGTAACCAGGAGATCTACACTACGAACCTCGTGCACTCGAAAACCTCGCGTATCACGAACCTGCGTAATACCAGTCACTCGCCCCGCTGGAATCAAGACGGCACACGCCTGACCTTCATCACTTCGGCGATGACTGGCTTCCCGGAAATCTATTCCACTAACGGTATCGGCAATCCTCGTGGCGTCGTCACCAACGTGCGCGGCGCCCTCGGAGCGGCCAGTTCGGGTCCGGATGGACGCTTGGCCTTTGCCTCCTCGAATCGGAGCAATATGGATGTCTACGTTGCTAGTGCCGATGGTTCGGGCGCGCGCGTCGTGGTGTCCACGCCGGACATCGATGCGGACCCCTCGTGGTCGCCGGACGGCACGCGCCTTGTACTCACCAGTGGACCGAATAGTCGGCCGGGAATTTATGTTTGCTCCCTCGCAGGGGGTGGCCTGTCGCGCCTGTCGACGGGCTATGGTTACGCTGCGGAGCCGCGTTGGAATCCCGTAGAAACGAGCCTCATTGTTTTCACTTTCCAGTCCGGCGGCTTACACTTGGCCGTCGCCGACCTCCAGTCTGGGGCCATCACCCCCGTGCCGGCGACTTCGGCCATGAGTTTTTCGCGCAGCTCATGGTGTGCGGACGGACGCCATGTCGTCGCCACGCAGTCGCTGAACTCGCAATCGTGGATTGCAATTGTTGATACGAAGACGGGCAAGGCCACGCGCCTCAGCGATAGCAAACTCGGCGAGTGTTCGCAGCCGGACTGCTTCGTACCTCGCAACTAGGCGGGCGCTTTGGGCTTATTCGGCCGCGAGCAGCGGAGCCGGCGCAGGAGATTCCGTCAAGCGCGGGAAGGATTCGCACTTCTCGAGAATCTCCGTGGGCACCACGCCACCGACGGGGAATTTACCATGCGTTTCGGCGTCGACCATGACGATGAGGGGGTCGGTATCTTTCTCGCGAGCGACGACGAAGAAGTGCCATTTCGGCGAGAAGCGATTGGCGGTGATTTCTTTATCCCCGACGCGGTAGCGAACGTAATGCCGGCGGTTGCCCGTCACGGGCTTATCGAGGACCTTGTACTGTTCGCGGGTGAGGAAAGTGTCCTTGGGAATCTCTTCGGAGCGGAGATCGCGACAGGCGAGGAACTTTGAGCCCCAGGCCAGGTAGACCGTGTCGCCGTTGATTTGGGCCGTCACCAGCAGGCGGGTCGGGGCGACGTCGGCCTCGAGTTTGCCGTTTTCGGGGATGAGGAAGTTGCCGTTCGGGTCGACCGCGATTTCTTTGGCGTTGGAAGCGAGGACCCACGCCCCGAGTTCCGCGCCAATGCCTGAGTTGAATTCGCTCCAGACCTTCTTGCGGGCGTTCGGGTCGACGTTGATCCGGATGCGATTCTGCAGGTCGCGCAGTTTGCCTGCAAAGGTGCGGAGCTCGCCGGCCCACTTGGCATTGTTGACTTTCTCGGCTTCGCGGGCGCGGAACTCGACGCGGTCGATGGCCGTCTTTAGTTCAGTCAACTTCATCTGTTCCATTTCGCCCTTCAAGCGCGCCGATTCCAGGGCGGCGTCGACCGGGAAACTGGCAACGACCTCGGAGCGAAGCTTATCGAAGGAGGCGTCGTCCAGCATCGGCGACAGCACCGTGTCCAGGACGGTGGCCTGCTCCGTGACCTTCTGCTGGATATCGGCAGGAATCGGGGTGCTCAAAGCGTAGACCTTCAGGACGTCGTCGAGCTTGATGTTCCACTTCGTGAGGAGATTGCTGAGCGGGGCGGTATCGACGGCGCCAGAGACCTTGCAGCTTTGGTTTTCCGGGATGCGTAGGCGATTGAGCAGCACGGGCCGGAGCAGCCGGCCCCCGGTCGGACGCTGGAAGTTCGCGAGTTGGGCTTGGGCCTGGATTTCTTCGAAGCGCTTCACATCGGAGTCGAAGCGCTTTTGATTATCCGGCGCCTTCGGGTCATCTTTGGCGAACTTAGCGGCACCCTTACCGAGGAGGCTGCCCCCAATATCTGTAAATGAACCCACGTAGGCCGCGAGGGCGAGGGCGACGACGAAGGCCGAGAGGCCGACCGTACGGTGGGCGGTGATTTTGACTCGCAGGTCGGCTTCGTGGCCGGAGAGGACGATTTCAGCTTGGGCCTGGGAGATTTGGTCCACCGTCGCCGAGTCGGCGAGGCCATACATCAGGAGCTTGCGGCGCACATCGACATCGAGTCGGCTGGCGTCGACCTCCGCTTCGGCCTCACTCTTCTCAACCTTCTTGTTGAGTTTGATGGTACTACCGAAAGTGAAATGGTTGCTCAGCGGCTCCCACTCGGCCGAGCCAGCGGGGGCACATTGCGTCTCGGCATGGACCGTTCCGGCGTTGATGAGGTCTTGGATCTCGTACTCGCTGAGCGGGCCACGGACCTCGTTATCGATAAAAAGGGCAAATTGACGCATAAGGGCGTTGTGGCCTAGGGGTTTAGGGCCTTCAAGAGGGTAAGTACTGGGGGGCTCTGAGGCAAGCCGATAGGGGGAGTGCTTCCCCTTTGCATAATGCCCGAAGATACCTTTGCTTAAACGGGTTAATGGCCAATCAAGGTGTCAATCAATCGCAGAAGCAGGTGCAGGGGCTCGTCCTGACGCCCCAGCTCCGTCAGTCCTTGCGTATTTTGCAGGTCCCTGCCGCCGAGTTGTTGCGGGAAATCGCCGACGAAATGGCGGCGAATCCGCTACTCGAAGAAGTCGAACCGACGTCCGTTGAGACGATGGAGAGCAACCCGTCCGAGGAGCCCGAAGAGGAGGGGCCCCGCGAGCTCAGTTTGGGAGACGAGGACTTTGATGCTTTGCGCCGTATGAAAGAGGATTGGGACGAGAGTTATTACGAAGAGATCCGTTCTCAGGGCTATACGCAGGACGACGAAGAACGCCGTCGGCATATGATGGAGTCGGTCACCGGCGAGTCCTCCCTTTCCGAACATTTGGCCGAACAAGCCCGGACGGCCTCCGAAGACCCGCAGGTCCAGGAAGCCCTCAAGCTCCTAATTGCCTCATTGGATGATCGCGGCTTCCTCGATGAAGACCTTTCCTCAATCGCCTTGCGTTCGGGGCAGAGCTACGAAGCCGTTGTCACCGCCCACACGTTGCTGCTCGGTTTCGACCCCGTCGGTATTGGGGCCCGCGACCTCCGCGAATGTTTCCTCGCCCAGCTTCGGCAGCGTGGCCGGGGCTTATCTTTTGCCGCCCGCTTGGTGCAGGATGTTTGGGAGCCCTTGATGGCCCGGCGCCTCGATGAGTGTGGGCGTATCTGTGAGCTCACGCCGGATGAAGTCCGCGACGGCCTCACGGAGATGGCTAAACTGGAGACCGCTCCCGCGCGTCGCTTCATGCGCGATGATAACCGCGTGGTCACGCCAGATGCCACGGTAGAGATGGCCACCGATGGTTCGTGGAAGGTCAGCATGGACGACCGGCACATCCCTAAGTTGAAGTTAGCTTCCGCTTATAAGGATATGTTAGCGGGGCAGGCCTTAGGTGAAAAAGAGCGCACTTATATTTTAGAGCGGATGCGACAGGGTAAGTTCCTGATTGGTGCGATTGAGGAGCGCCAGCGTACCGTGGAGCGCCTCGCGCACATCATTGTCGAACGCCAAGGTGACTTCTTTGAGCACGGCCCGTCGCAGTTACGTCCGTTGACCATGACGGACGTCGCCAAAGAGATGGGCGTGCACGAGACCACGGTCGGCCGTGCCGCGGCGAATAAGTGGATGCTCACGCCGCACGGCCTGAAAGAATTTCGCTGGTTCTTTACTTCCGGCGTTGCCACCGAAGACGGTGGCACGGTGGCGCAAGAAGGCGTGCAAGAGCTCATTGCCGATATCTTGGCGCGGGAGAATCCTGCCGCCCCGTTGGCGGACGAAGCGATTACGGCCGAACTTCGGAAGCGCGGTATTCAGATCGCGCGCCGCACCGTGGCCAAGTATCGCGAGGCCTTGGGGCAACCGTCGGCGCACATGCGTCGCCGCCGGCTCTGATTAGCGGAGCCGTTCGAGGACGGAACGCCAGCCGAAGTTAGCCATATCTGGGAAGAGAATCTGGACGCCGGCTGTGAGCCCATCCGCGAGCTTCACCGGTGCCGCGACCGCGGGCAGGCCCGCTAAGGAAGCGGGGGCATTAAGGGCCAGTAAACGTCGCCGATGGCCGTCGTCGCAGGCCGCTTTAGTCACGGCCGGCCCGAACGTGGCGGGTAGTACCACGTAGTGGTGCCTGGTGAAAATCGCACGGAACGCTTCGCTCACGCGGCTCCGAATTACCTCGGCGGCACGCAGTTCCTCGGGCGTGCGGCGGCGCCCAGCGTCGAGTCGGGCCCAGACAGCTGGGTCGTAAGCCTCGCGGCGGCGATCGAGCCAAGGCGCATGCACGCGCGCGGCGGCGGCACCGCCAAGAACTGGGTAGGCCGTGGCGGCCTCGGTGCAGGCGAGGCGAAGCAGTTCGGCCGCGGCCGGGTCTTCCTTGGCACCGCATTTGAGGGCGAGCGTACGCATTGGCGCGAGCACGGCAGGGTCGATGCCTAAACC